>JALZCO010000071.1 GCA_030863015.1 Actinomycetota bacterium | reverse complement strand
CCCCCCCCCCCAGCTGACCCACCGCTGGCGAGCTCGATCTCGGTTGGGCCCGTAACGGTATAACCCAGCCAGCGCCACGCCGATCAGCAAGGTCACGGGGACCCACCGGGTCACATTGGCCAGTGATCGACCCAGCGTGTCGAGGCGGAGCTGGTCGAGCACCACCGGAAAGGCCGCGATGAGACCGAGCGCGAACCTAACCCCACGAATCCACCATGGTCTACCTTGCGACGCTCCGTAACGGGATCGACCACGGACACGATCGTCGTTGACGCGGGCAGGCCAGTAGGCTGTACCGGCTCTGAGCAGGTCGGTCAGAGCAGCGGCGCGGTGGCAGAGCTGCACCGTAGTAGGCCATTCGAAACGGTGATGTCGCCTGGTGTGGTGTGTCGCCACAGTCGGTCCGCCAGGTCGGCGTTGTCGTGGTTGCGGACGCGCCGCGCGGGCAACCAATATGATTCCAGGTGTCAGCGGCCAGTTGTTCTTGGGCGATGCCGTGGACGAGCACGATCGTCGACATGCGAAGCCGCCCTCGGCAGAAAGTCTCAGTGAAGCGTCCGCGAGCCTGGTTGCCCTGCGGGTGTTCGGCGTCGATAGTCGTCGACGTGGCTGGCCGGTTGGCTCTGGCCATCGGTTCGAAGTGCGCTGCGTTGCCCACGCTGAGATTTCCGAGCGAGCTGGCCAGTGAGCTGCAGGCAGCATCGCCACCGGGGGTTGGCAACCGGTTGGTGGGGTGGCTGCTCCGGTGATCAATCCCAAGATCGCCGAGTTGCGGACCACGCTGAACCGGGTCTTCGGCGCCGCACATGACGAGTACTCGACGTTGCTGATCGCGTTCATCGGGCACTGGGGCCACCACCGCATCGGAAGATTTCACCTGCTCACCCACAACTCGCCTGCGGCATCGGACGCCGGGTCGGCCTTTCACCTCTGCAGGGCATCCGGAATCGGGCTCAACCGATCCGTGGCTGGACCCGCGGCAAGACGGTGTTCTTCGAGCGGGTGCAGCAGTTGAGGCCGCTGTTCCGGCCGCCGGATCCGCCGTCAAGGACGGAATATCAGCCCGGCAAGCTGGTGCAGTGCGATCTGTGGTTGCCGCCGATCGATGTCCCGTGGGGGTTCGGTCAGGTCGAGTGACCAGTGTTGGTGTCCGACTACTCGCGCATGATCACAGCGGTGACGCTGCCTTCGTGGCAGTCGGGCGATTTGCTGGCCGGGCACCGGCGGCTGCCGCCAATCCACGCAACAGTGTCCCCTCGACGTCGCCCGACGGACCGATGTTGAGCTGTCGGCCGCTAAGGTGGTGGAGCGATTTTACGAGCAGCGGCATCCTCTGGTCGGGATGATGCTGACATCGCCGCGGTCACGGAGCTCTACCGCGGTGCAGCGACGGCCATCTTGAGGTGATGTGTGGTCATGCACGTCATGGACGAAGCCGAGTACCACCGGTTTCTCACCGAAGGGACCCGAACCGGGAAGCTGGCTACCACCCGGTCCGACGGCCGGCCTCACGTCGCTCCTGTGTGGTTTGACCTTGACGATGACGGCACCGTCATCTTGACCACCGGTGCCGACTCGGTGAAGGGCAAGACCCTCCGGCGGGATCCCCGGGTTTGCTTGTGCGTCGACGACGAGACGCCGCCGTACTCCTTCGTGGTTATCAACGGGATCGCCGAGATTACCGAGCATCCTGGGCTGCTGCTGGAGTGGGCGACCAGGATCGCCGGCCGCTACATGGGCACGGAGCGGGCCGAGGAGTACGGTCGGCGCAACGCGATGCCCGGTGAGCTGCTGGTGCGAATAACACCGAACCACGTCATCGCGCAGGCGGACATCGCCGACTAAGCCGGCGTACAGCTCAGGCCACCGCGCGTCGCCTCGGCGTCACGCGATGACCTGATTCACGTAGAGCTTCCAGGCAACAAATGGCGCAAGTGAAGTACTACATCGCAGCCGCCCAAGAACAAGGAAACAGCACGTTGCTCACCTTTGGTGGGGCGTACTCGAATCACATAAGAGCGGTTGCCGCAGCTGGCCACTATTTTGCTTCGATACAATCAGAGTCATTCCCGGAGCGGAGCGCACCCCCTCAACGGCACGTTAGCGTACGCCGAAATCCGCGGAATGCGGCTTGCCTATATAAATCACAGCACGTACCGACAAAAAGATGGCCGATCCATCATGGCAGAGCTCCAGCAGACTTCGGCGATTTCTATCTGACCCCGAAGGTGGTAGTAACGCTTGGCAGTTAAGAGCTGTCAAGAGCTGGTGGATGAAATTGATGTACTTCAACGTTATTTTGTTGTCCCTGCGGAACAGGCGGAAGTCGCCGGGATCTCAGCAGCCCTTCAGCGGAAACAGCGAGCCATAGGATTTCTGCACTCAAGGGAGCGCGTTCCTTGTTGACGAAGTTACCGCTTCGGATGCCCCAGGCCGTATTTACGATTGCTGAGCGCAGGGAATCCT
Source organism: Actinomycetota bacterium (assembly GCA_030863015.1). Classification (GTDB taxonomy): domain Bacteria; phylum Actinomycetota; class Actinomycetes; order Mycobacteriales; family Pseudonocardiaceae. The sequence continues at coordinate 67 of JALZCO010000071.1, read as the reverse complement.
AGGGCATCTTATCCCAGATCAACCTTGTGATGACTGTAGACGTCATCTGATTCAGCCGTTTCAGGGC
>JALZCO010000056.1 GCA_030863015.1 Actinomycetota bacterium | reverse complement strand
ATCTGACCCGGGCGTCAAGTTCAGCTCGCAGTGGCAGCGCATCGCGGGTCGCCAGGTTCTACCGCGGCCGTGACGTAGTGGCCTAGCTCGCGACATCGGTTACTACCGCAAGGCAGTCAGCGAATTCGCCGACGCGACTCGGTGCGCTTCCGGGCTAATCATTACGTCACTGATCGCGACGGTGGTCGCGACATCGACCTGCGCAGCTCGCTCGGGAGGGCATGCGGCTTTACGGGCGGCTAGCCGCAGTGTCGGGCACCACGCTGCAGTTCGCACCGGACTTCGCGCGCAACCTGGATAACGCCGATGCGGTAGCCGACAGCATCAAGGACTCCATCGACAACTACATCAATGCCCACCGCATCCGCGCGGTGTCCGAGCCGCGCTATACGCCGGTGTGGGCACCTGAGCACGAGCCCAGCCAGCTGGATCTCGATGAGGTAGCCATCACCTCCGTGGTTTGGAGTACCGCCTACGCCGCGGTGCGCAAGCATCGGCCGGATGTGCGCCTGTGATCGCCGGTGGCCAAACCTTGTTCGACTACCGCGACTATCGGGCTCGCTGGGGAGCAACGGGCCGAAACGCTCGGAGTCGAACCGGTCGTGCTCGGACCGGTCGCACACGATGAGCTTCCGACACTCGTCGCCAGCACGGGTGTCTTCACTTCTCCACCACCAAGGAAGGGTTCGGGTTGGCCACCATGGAGGCACTGGCAGCGGGAGTGCCGCTGGTCGTGTCCAACCTGCCGGTGCTACTAACCCGGCGTGTCCATCTCTCCTGCCCAGTGTGTCCGGCCCAGTGCCCGCGTGTTCGGCTCTCATGTCCGGCGTGTGCGGCATCCACGACAGCCGCAGGAGCCAGCGCCGGATCCGAACCTCTGGGCTTGAACACCGACAGCATGATCAACGTCTTCGAGCAGCGACCCTGGATGGATACCGCAGCAGCACAGTGAGAAGCAGCAGCGCTTAGCTTCACCGGCATCTGAACCAAGCATCCCCAGTCGTACAAAGCCCAGTACGACACCCCGTGGACCAGCGACAAGAACTCAGCGGATCTAAATGCACGAGTACGGCGGGCCAGGCGACCAGCAGCGGTGAGCGTAACGATGCTCGTCAGAGCTCCTTGACGCCGCGGCTGGCACAGTCCACGCTCCTGCCCTCGTCGTACCGGAATTGGCAATGGCGCGGGTCCGAGCGGGACCGCGCCGCAATGAGCATGGACTCGCTGCGTGGTACCTAACGCGACGTCGGCGCGCGCCCGCGGCGATCAAACCCCGGATCCTACTGACCTGGCCGCCGCCGTTCTCCGCAGCGTTCCCGGACAGGGATCATTTGGGTCGCGCACCGCAGGCGGACACACCGGGCACGAGACGCGGACACGCCAGGAATGCAGGAGGGGTACTCCCGGTGCGGTACGGGCGGTTACGTCCGCTGATCGATGCCCCGGCACGGGGTTCTTATTACCGTTGTTCCCGTGGCACAAGCAGCCCTGGTAAAGCCGGTGGGGACCGGCCTGCTCGGGCGGCTTCCGGTGTTCGTGCTGCCACTGTTGATCGCCCTGGCGCAGCTCCAGGGAACCCGCTTTGCCGCAATCAACCAGCCTGAGCGCACCCCGTTGGATGCGTTGGCCATCGTGCTGCTTGTGGCCGGTCCCGTCGCGCTGCTCGCCCGGCGACGCTATCCAGTGCCAGTACTCGGCGGGGTCCTCGCCGTGACGGTGGCCTACTACGCACTGGGCTATCCCTACGGTCCCGCGTTTCTTAGCGTCGCGCTGGCTCTCGCCGGCGCCGTGCTGCGAGGTCACCGGCTGGGCACCTGGATCGGCGCGGGTTCGGCATACCTCGCGTTGCTGCTGGTGCAAGCGCTGCCCGGGGGCGCGCCCGCGCCCAGCGCCGCCCAAGCGACCGGCATTGCGGCCTGGGTGCTCGTCGTACTGCTGGCCTGCGAGGGGCTGCGGTTTCGCGCCGAACGCGGCGCTGAGGCCACCCGGTCGCGAGTTGAGCAGGAACGGCGGCTGGCCACCGAGCAGCGCCTGCAGATCGCTCGCGACCTGCACGACGTGCTTGCGCACAATATTTCGCTGATCAACGTTCAGGCGTCGGTAGCGCTGCACCTGCTCGATGAACAGCCGGCCGCGGCACGCAGTGCACTGGCCACGATCAAGCAGGCCAGCAAGGACGTGCTCACCGAGATGCGATCGGTGTTGGGCGTACTGCGTGCGGTGGACGAGGCTGCGCCGCGCGTTCCGGCTCCAAGCCTGGCCCGGCTCGACGAGCTAGTGGTCAGCAGCAGCGACGCCGGACTGGACGTGCACGCTGAGGTGCGGGGCGATCCGGTGCAGCTGCCGACGAGCGTGGACGTCGCGGCCTACCGGATCCTGCAGGAAGCGTTGACCAACGCCGCCCGGCACGGCGCTGCGGCCAGGGCCACCGCACTGATCAGCTATCAGCCCAATGACCTCATAGTGCAGGTGGACAATCAGATGGCAGATGCGCCACCGTCGAGCATTGAGGGGACCGGCAACGGAATCGCCGGGATGCGTGAACGGGTCACCGCGCTGGGTGGCCAGTTCAGCGCAGGTCCGCTGCCCGGCAGCCGTAAGTTTCGGATGCGGGCCAGTTTCCCGCTGAAGGCTCCGGCGAGGGAGAATGCCACGTGATCAGCGTGCTGCTCGCCGACGATCAGGCGTTGGTTCGTGCCGGTTTCCGCGCGTTGCTTGACGCGCAACCCGATATCGAGGTGGTGGCGGAGGCGGGGGGGGGGGGGGGGG
>JALZCO010000051.1 GCA_030863015.1 Actinomycetota bacterium | reverse complement strand
GTGTCCGGTGAGCGCACGAGAATGGATCGAGAAGGATTTCTACGCGGAGCTGGGTGTCTCCTCCACCGCGTCTGCTGAGGACATCAAACGGGCGTACCGCAAGCTGGCCCGCCGGCTGCATCCGGACGCCAACCCCGGCGACGCCCGGGCGGAGGCGCGCTTCAAGTCGGTGTCCGAGGCCTACGGTGTGCTGTCGGACCCGGACAAGCGCAAGCAGTACGACGAGGCGCGCAGCCTGTTCAACGGGGGCTTCCGGCCCGGCGGTGGGTTCGGCACCCCGGGCGGTGCGGGTGGGTTCGACCTCGGTGACCTGTTCGGGAACGCAGCCGGTCGTGGCGGCGATGCGGGCGGTCTTGGTGACCTGCTCGGCGGGTTGTTCGCCAACCGCGGTGCCGGCAACACCGGGGCCAGCCGCCCGCGGCGTGGTACCGATGTCGAGACCGAGGTTCGGATCGACTTCACCGAGGCGGTGCATGGCGCCACCGTGCCGTTGCGGCTGTCCAGCCCGGCCAGCTGCGGCAGCTGTGGCGGTTCCGGAGCCCGCGCCGGAACCGTTCCCCGGATCTGTCCGGCCTGCAGCGGCACCGGGTTTGTGACCCGCAGCCAGGGAGCGTTCGCCTTCTCGGAGCCGTGCCGGGACTGCCGCGGCACGGGACGGATCATCGACGACCCGTGTGCCGAGTGCGGCGGGCGGGGGGTGTCAAACCGCCACCGCACGCTGACCATGCGAATCCCCGCCGGAGTCGCCGATGGCCAGCGGATCCGGCTGGCCGGGCAGGGCGAGCCGGGCATGCATGGCGCGCCTGCCGGTGACCTCTATGTACTGGTGCACGTCACCCCACATCCGGTGTTCGGGCGCTCCGGTGACGACCTCACGCTGGTGGTGCCGGTGTCGTTTCCCGAGCTGGTGAAGGGCACGACACTGACCGTGCCTACCCTGGACGGCACCGTGTCGCTCAAGGTGCCGGCCGGCACCGCCAACGGTCGCACGCTGCGGGTACGCGGTAAGGGCATCACCAGGCGCCAGGGTCGGTCCGGCGATCTGCTCGTGACTCTGCAAGTTGAGGTACCGACCAAGCTGGACCGGGCGGCGAAAGAGGCCCTTGAGGCCTACGCGCAGGCCACTGCTGGGCACGACCCGCGGGCCAACCTGTTCGCCTCTGAACACAGCCAGGGAGCGGCGCGATGATCCCAACCCCGCCGGGCGCGGATCAGGACACCCCGATCTTCGTGATCTCGGTCGCGGCTGAGCTGGCAGGGATGCACGCGCAGACACTGCGCGGCTACGACCGGATGGGCCTGGTGTCGCCCGGCCGTAGCCCAGGCGGGGGCCGCCGGTACTCAGCGCGCGACATCGCGCTGCTGCAGGAGGTGCAGCGGCTGTCCCAGGACCACGGGGTCAACCTGGCCGGGATAAAGCGGATCATCGACCTGGAAAACCAGGTGGAGGCGCTGCGGTCCAGGATGGCTGAGCTCACTGCTGAACTGGACGAGGCGCGTACCGAACTGGCCCATGCGCGGGCGGCCGCCGAGCAGGCCGCCGCGGCCGTGCACGCCTCCTACCGCCGTGATCTGGTGCCGGTGCATCCCCGCACCGAAACAGCACTAGTCGTCTGGCGCCCCCGTAGGTAGCCCTTCAAGTACCGCCAACCCCGGTTAGGGCTGCTCTTAACAGCTACCAAGACCTGCTCTCGACCAGCGGATCGAGGCTCACGGGGTTGGTAGCCGTTTACGGTGATCAACACGGGAGTTGGTAGTACTTGAAGGGCGCAGCTAGTCGACGGTGAACGGGTCGTAGAAGATCCGATCCAGCGGGGTGCCGGCGACGAGCATCCGGGACACCGTGGCTCTGATCATTGCGGGCGAACCGCACACCAGCACGTCCCGATCCGCCCAGGCACCAAACCGGGTGACCACATCGGCGAGCGTCCCATGCTCGATCCCGGCCTCCCTCGGACGCGACTCCAGCACCGGGATCACCCTCAGCCAGGGATTCGTGATGGCCATCGCGGTGAGCGTGTCGAGGTCATGGAGGTCGTCGCGGATACGGCCGCCGACGAACATGGTCACGTTCGGGTTGGTGCCCCAACTGCTGAGTTCCTCCAGGATGGCGCGCATGGGGGCCGCTCCGGTGCCGCCGGCGACCATCAGCACATCTCGGCCGCGGTGACGATCCACCGTAATGCGTCCCATCGGCGAGCCGATCCGCCAGGTATCACCGACCTGGGTATGGCCGACGATCGATCGGCTGACCCAGCCTTCCGGTACCGCGCGGACGTGGAACTCGATCGCTCCGTCCGGGCGCGGGGCGTTCGCCGGAGACAGGTAGCGCCACAGCCGCGGCCGTTGAGGTACCTCCACGCTGACGTACTGCCCGGCCCGGTACGGCACTGGCCGGTCAGGTTGTACTCGTACCACGGCCAGATCCCACGTCAGCCGCTGATGTCCGATCACCTGGGCGGTCCACCATGCGGGGTCGCGGTCTTCGTCGGCCGCCTCCCACATCGTCCTGGCGATCAGGCTGTAGGCGTCCGTCCAGGCCTTCTCCACCTCCGGGTTCCATGCCAGGCCGGAGTACTGCTTCAAGGCGATGATCAGCGCGGTACCCATTGCTTGATAGTGCGGCGTCAGCACGCCGAACTTGCGGTGGTCGCGGCCCAGCTGACGCAGGAACGGCAGCAGCTCCTCGGGCTGATCAACCTTCTGTACGATGTACATCAGCGCGCGCAGCAGCCGTCCCTGCTGCACCTCCATGTTGACGGCGAACAGCTCGCGCGTGCCCGGAGCGATCGAGAAAAGTGTCGCGTAGAAGAAGCGGACGACCTCATCGGCCCGCGGCTGAACCACCGCGTAATTTTCGCGGATCAGTCGAACCATCGTCGCGCCGGCGCGCGTGCCGTAGGGCGTACGACCGGGTGCGCGGGCTGTGCCCAGTACGGCATCGGCTGTCATGGTCCGGGAGCGTCTTCTCCAGGTAATTAGCAGGCAGCGGACCCGCCGCGGGGCCCTGGGGCAGCAGTATGGCACGGCCTGGGCGTAGTTCAACGATATGGCGAGGACACGCTGATACCGACGTTCGCGGAGGATATGTTGAGCGGAACACACTCAACTTTCCCGGCGTTGAAGAGTGCGGACGCAGGGACGCAAGTGGAGGACGCTGCAAGGATGGATTCTTTCAATCCCACCACCAAAACGCAGGCCGCGATCTCGTCGGCCGCGCAGGCCGCCTCGATGGCCGGAAATCCGGATGTGACGCCCGCGCACGTGCTCGGGGCGCTGCTGGCGCAGGCCGACGGCATCGCGGCACCGCTGCTCGCGGCGGTGGGCGCGGATGCGGCTGCGGTGCGGACCGAGCTGGACGCCATTACCAAGCGCCTGCCGTCGGCGACCGGCTCTACCGTGGCCGCCCCGCAGTTGGACCGGCAGGCGGCCAAGGCGCTGGGCCACGCCCAGAACTTGGCCACTGACATGGGGGATTCCTACGTCTCCACTGAACACCTGCTGGTGGGATTGGCCGCCGATGCCGGCCCGGTCGGGCAGCTGCTGCGCAGCCACGGCGCCACCCCCGAGGCGTTGAAGGAGGCGTTCCAGGCCGTCCGCGGTTCGGCCCGGGTGTCCAGTCCCGATCCGGAAGGCACCTACCAGGCGCTGGCTAAGTACGGCCTGGATCTCACCGAACGGGCCCGTTCCGGTGAGCTCGACCCGGTGATCGGCCGCGACGCCGAGATCCGCCGGGTCGTGCAGGTGCTGTCCCGGCGCACCAAGAACAACCCGGTGCTCATCGGCGAACCCGGCGTCGGCAAGACCGCCATCGTCGAGGGACTCGCGCAGCGCATCGTCGCCGGGGATGTGCCGGAGTCACTGCGCAACAAGCGGGTCGTCGCACTGGACCTCGGCTCGATGGTGGCCGGCGCGAAGTACCGCGGCGAGTTCGAGGAGCGGCTCAAGGCGGTCCTCAAGGAGATCACTGATTCGGCCGGTGAGATCATCACCTTCATCGATGAGCTGCACACCATCGTCGGTGCCGGGGCTACCGGGGAGTCCGCGATGGACGCCGGCAACATGATCAAGCCGATGCTGGCCCGCGGCGAGCTGCGGATGGTCGGCGCGACCACCCTGGACGAGTACCGCAAGCACATCGAACGCGACGCCGCGCTGGAACGGCGGTTCCAGCAGGTACTCGTCGGCGAACCCTCAGTTGAGGACACCATCGGCATCCTGCGTGGGCTCAAGGAGCGTTACGAGGTGCACCACGGCGTGCGGATCACCGACGCCGCACTGGTCGCCGCGGCGACCCTGTCCGACCGCTACATCACGGCCCGGTTCCTGCCCGATAAGGCGATCGACCTGGTCGACGAGGCCGCCTCACGGCTGCGCATGGAGATCGACTCCCGGCCTGTGGAGATCGACGAGGTCGAGCGCGCGGTGCGCCGCCTGGAGATCGAGGAGATGGCGCTGGCCAAGGAAGCCGATCCCGCCTCGGTGCAGCGACTCGATGCATTGCGTGCGGAGCTGGCCGACCGCCGGGAGCGGCTGGCCGAGCTGACCACTCGCTGGCAGAACGAGAAGGGCGCCATCGAGGCGGCCCGGGAACTCAAGGAGCAGCTGGAGCAGATGCGCGGCGAGTCCGAGCGCGCCGAGCGTGACGGCGACCTCGGCCGGGCCGCCGAGCTGCGCTACGGCAAGATCCCCGCGCTGGAAAAGCAACTCGCCGAGGCCACCGCATCCGCGCGGGACCCGCAGGTGATGCTCAAAGAGGAAGTCGGCCCGGATGATGTGGCTGACGTGGTCAGCTCCTGGACCGGAATCCCGGCCGGTCGGCTGTTAGAGGGCGAAACGGCCAAGCTGCTGCGGATGGAGGAGGCGCTGAGCCGCCGGGTGGTCGGCCAGGCCGAAGCGGTGCGCGCCGTGTCTGATGCGGTGCGACGGGCCCGCGCCGGCGTGGCAGACCCGGACCGCCCGACCGGATCGTTCCTGTTCCTGGGACCGACCGGCGTCGGCAAGACCGAGCTGGCCAAGGCGCTGGCGGAGTTCCTGTTCGACGACGAGCGCGCCATGGTCCGCATCGACATGAGCGAATACAGCGAAAAGCACAGCGTTGCTCGCCTCGTCGGTGCCCCGCCCGGATACGTCGGCTACGACCAGGGTGGGCAGCTCACCGAGGCGGTCCGGCGCAGGCCCTACAGCGTGATTCTGCTCGACGAGGTGGAAAAGGCCCACTCCGACGTCTTCGACGTGCTGTTGCAAGTGCTCGACGATGGGCGGTTGACCGACGGGCAGGGCCGCACGGTCGACTTCCGCAACACCATCCTGGTGCTCACCTCCAACCTGGGCTCGGCGGCGTTGGCGGATGCCTCGCTGAATGACAACCAGCGCACCGATGCCGTGCTTGGTGTGGTGCACCGGCACTTCAAGCCTGAGTTCCTCAACCGACTGGACGACCTGGTGGTGTTCCACTCGCTATCCAACAAGGAGTTGACGGCCATCGTGGACATCCAGATCGGGCAGCTGGCGCGGCGGCTGGCGTCCCGTCGGCTGCAACTGGAGGTCACCGACGCTGCGAAGGAGTGGCTGGCGCTGAGCGGGTTCGATCCGCTCTACGGAGCGCGCCCGTTGCGCCGGCTGGTGCAGTCGGCGATCGGTGACCAGCTTGCTCGGGCGCTGCTATCCGGCGAGGTCTCCGACGGCGACACCGTCGTCATTGACCTTGACAACACCGCCGCAGGTGGTACCGGAGGCCTCACCGTCACCCGCGCCTAACCCCGCCACATGGATGCTTGTCGCTCTTT
>JALZCO010000010.1 GCA_030863015.1 Actinomycetota bacterium | reverse complement strand
GGCGGCCGCCTCGAGCAGCGCACTGCGCCCGGGGACCGCGTCCCGCTCCACGCGGAGTATCAGCGGCATCGCGCACACCGCCGCAGGGTCTCACCAGTGACGTCGGCAGCCGCGTCACCTGGTAGATCCAGCCAACTCGCGTAACGCCCGGCCAAGGGCGACAGCGGCCCCGGCGCACTCACCCTGTCGTGCTCCCAGCGGCCGCACTCCCAGGGACCGTATTCACAGCGGCACCCTGCGCAGCATCCCGTCGGCAGCGTCGGCCGCCTCGACCTCCGCACGGGTCACCCCCAACACAAAGAGCACGATGTCCAGGAACGGCTGGTTGATGGCGGCGTCGGCGATTTCTTGTAACGCGGGCTTGGCGTTGAACGCGACACCCAGACCAGCCGTGGCAAGCATGTCGATGTCGTTAGCACCGTCCCCGACCGCGACACATTGGGACAGTGGGACACCGAAATGCTCCGCCGCCCGGCGCAACGCGTCGGCCTTGCCGGACCGATCCACCACCGACCCGAGGAGCTGTCCGGTGAGCTTGCCGTCGCGGATCTCCAGCTCGTTGGCGGCGCAGAAGTCCAATCCCAGCTCTTCGGCGACCGGCCGCACGACGTGGGTGAAGCCACCTGAGACGGCTCCGCAGCGAAATCCCAACCGCTTGAGGGTCCGCACCGTCGTACGAGCCCCGGCGGTGAGTTCGATCGCCCTGGTCACCTCGCTGAGCACACTGATCGGCAGGTCCGCCAGCAGCGCAACCCGTCGCCGCAGTGACTGGGTGAAGTCCAGCTCCCCGCGCATCGCGGCCTCGGTGATCGCGCTTACCTCAGGCCCGCAACCGGCGCGTTCGGCGAGCATCTCGATCACCTCGCCCTGCACCAAGGTCGAGTCGACGTCGAAGACCACCAGGCGTTTGGCCCGCCGAGCGATACCAACCCGCTCGACGGCAAGGTCGACCTCACCACGAGCCGCAATCCGTACCAACGTGGCACGAAGCGCGGTATCGGCGGCCTCGCCATTGCCCTTGCCCGGGACCGACACGAGCAGCTCAAGCCCGGTAACAGGGTAGTCGGCGATGCGCCGGATGGCGTCGATGTTGATGCCCAATGCAGCGAGCGCCCGGGTCGTGTCGGTGAAGGCGCGGGCCGTGACCGGCCGGCCCAGTACCAGCACCACATGCGTGGACCCGCGATTGCTCACCCCCACCTCGCCAGCTCCGGCCTCAACCTCCACCTGCATGCCGATGCTGGCCATGGCCTGCTCGGCCGCCTCCTGCAGATCGTCCGGATCAGCCGTAGTCTCCACCAGCACACCAAGAATGATCCGACCTCGGATCACTACTTGCTCGACGTCGAGGATGTCGACACCGTGCCCGGTGAGCGCCGAGAAGATCACTGACACGACACCGGGCTTGTCCCGACCGGTTACCGTGACCAGCAACGTGGTCCGTGGGCTACCCGTCACTTTTCGCGCGGGTCGGTACTACCGGTATCGCCTTGCTCAACGGCCTGCGCCATGACTTCGTCCGGCGCTGTCGGGTGCCCGGCACCGCCAATGTGCGCCTCTGTTCGCATCCGCTCCGCCATGTGTGGATAGTGCAGCTCGAAAGCCGGTCGCTCAGAGCGGATCCGGGGCAGTTCGGTGAAGTTGTGCCGCGGCGGTGGGCAGGAGGTCGCCCATTCCAGCGAGTTGCAGTAACCCCACGGGTCATCGACAGTGACGATCTCGCCGTAGCGGTAGCTGCGGAACACGTTCCACAGGAACGGCAGCGTCGAGGCACCGAGGACGAAGGCACCGATCGTGGACACCATGTTCAGCGTGGTGAACCCGTCGCTGGGAAGGTAGTCGGCGTAGCGGCGGGGCATCCCCTCGTTACCCACCCAGTGCTGCACCAGGAAGGTCAGGTGAAAGCCGATGAACGTGGACCAGAAGTGGAACTTTCCCAGCGGCTCGTTGAGCATGCGGCCGGTCATCTTCGGGAACCAGAAGTAGATCCCGCCGAAGGTGGCGAACACAATCGTGCCGAAGAGTACGTAGTGGAAATGCGCCACTACAAAGTAGGTGTCGTTGACATGGAAGTCGATCGCCGGCGCAGCCAGCAGAATGCCGGACAGACCACCGAACAGGAAGGTGATTAAGAATCCGATGCTGAACATCATCGGCGTCTCGAATGTGAGCTGGCCCCGCCACATGGTGCCGATCCAGTTGAAGAACTTCACTCCGGTAGGCACCGCGATAAGGAAGGTGGTGAACGCGAAGAAGGGAAGGAGCACCGCACCGGTGGCGAACATATGGTGTGCCCACACTACCACTGATAGTGCAGCGATTGCCAGGGTCGCGAAGATGAGGCCCTTGTAGCCGAACAGCGGTTTACGGCTGAACACCGGGAAGATTTCCGACACGATGCCAAAGAATGGCAGGGCCACGATGTAGACTTCGGGATGACCGAAGAACCAGAACAGGTGCTGCCAGAGGATCGCGCCCCCGTTGGCCGGATCGAAAACATGCGCTCCAAGGCGCCGATCGGCCTCCAGCCCCAGCAGTGCTGCGGTCAGGATCGGGAAGGCCAGCAGCACCAGCAGGGACGTGACCAGGATGTTCCAGGTGAAAATCGGCATCCGGAACATCGTCATCCCGGGCGCGCGCAGGCAAACGACCGTGGTGACCATGTTCACCGCCCCCAGGATGGTGCCCAGCCCGGCGAGCACCAATCCCATGATCCACAGGTCTGCACCCAGGCCCGGGGAGTGAATGGCACCGGACAGCGGGGTGTAGGCGTACCAGCCGAAGTCAGCAGCGCCGCCTGGTGTGAGGAATCCACTGATCGTTATCAGGCCACCGAAGAGAAAAGCCCAGTAGGAGAAGGCATTGAGCCGCGGAAAGGCGACGTCTGGGGAGCCGATCTGCAGCGGTAGAACCAGGTTGGCGAAGGCGAACAGGATCGGAGTGGCGTAGAGCAGCAGCATGATCGTGCCGTGCATGGTGAACAGCTGGTTGTACTGCTCGTTCGACAGGAACTGCAGGCCCGGCTGGGCCAGCTCGCCACGCATCAACATGGCCATGCTGCCCCCGATGAAGAAGAAAGCCATCGAGGTGACCAGGTACAGCATGCCGATCACTTTGTGATCAGTCGTACTGAAGAGCCCCAGTAGGGTCGAGCCCTTGACCGTGGTACGCGTCGGGCGCGGACGTGTCACGATCGGCTGGGGCGCAACGGCCGTCACAAGTTGCCTCCTGGCTGCCTCGCGGTGCATCGGGCACTGACCGTGCACGCTACCGGCCCGCGGTGACGTCGTCCTCGCCGGCTCCCACAGATAATAGCTGCAGTGCTGCCCTGCTCACCGGTGCCCTCAGGCCGTCTCCCGTCGTGCACCCCGCTTCCGGCGCACCTCGTCCATATCCAGTGCGCGAGCGCGACCCACCAGCTCTTCCAGAGCCTGCTTTGGCAGCGCGCCCGATTTGGCGTATAGCACCAGACCTTGTCTCATGACCACGAGCGTGGGGATCGACAAAACTCGAAACGCGGCGGCAAGTTCGCGCTGCGTCTCCGTGTCGACTGTGCCGAACACGGCGTCAGGATGATTCTCCGATACCTCCTCGAAGACGGGCCCGAAGGCGCGACACGGCCCGCACCACGACGCCCAGAAATCGATGAGCGCCAGTTCTGCTTCGCCCACGGCGTCGATGAAGTTGTCCTTTGTCAATTCGATTGTCGCCATGTCACCTCCGCTGAATGTTGGTATACGAAACGCTGAGCGACCCACAGGTATTCCGACGCCACCTAATGTCAGGGCAGAAGATCGGGCCATCCACAAGCGATCGCCGGCTGTACACAAATGTGGATGCCGGGCGCCGCCGGCCCACCTCTACCGTGTCCCGGGTGAGTCAGACGCCGATCTATGACCAGCTCCGTGGCCAGCGAACCAATCA
>JALZCO010000005.1 GCA_030863015.1 Actinomycetota bacterium | reverse complement strand
GCCTTCTGCTCGGCGCGTAGCGAGTCGGCGGCGGCAACGGCCTTGCGGCGCCGCTCGTCGGCGGCGACCAGCACGTCGACGGCGGTCTCGTCCTCGCCGCGGGCGCGCTGCGAGGCACGTACCCGGTCGGGGTTCTCGCGCAGCAGCTTGAGGTCGATCATGGCCGGTCAGCCTAGTCCCGCCGGTTGCGCCGGGGCGAATCCGTTATCGCCGCGGCCGCCTCCAGCAGCATCCAGCCAGACAGCTGCACCGACAGATCCTGCTCGGCCAGGCCCGGCCTAGGTGGTTGGGCCGGGATCGTCCACTGGGGACCGAACACCGGTCCACCGTCGGCGATGATCCGGTTGGTCCAGGCGGCCTCGGCGGAGTCCAGCACCAGGCGCGCCGCGGTCCCGCCGGCCGGAACTGTGGCGGCGGCCAGCGCCAGGTAGCGCGCCAGGATGCCGGTGAACAATCCACCGTCACCCCCGCCGTGCCCGCGCAAGACACCACCGTCGGTGAGGTGCTCGGCCACCGCGCTTACCGTCCGGTCGGCCTGTGCAAACCAGCGCGGCGCACCGGTGGCCGTGCCCAACTCGACGCAGGCTCCGAGCAGCACACCCTGGCAGTAACTGTATAAGGCCCGCTCCAGGGTGCGTATCGAACCGTCTGGATTCACCCGCGCCCCGTCGAAGACCAGGCCGGTGTTCGGATCGATCAGATGCTCGAGGATCCAGTCCACCAAAGATGCGGCGATGCCCAGATTCCCCCGCCGAGCGTAGAAGATCGCGGCGGGGCCGGTGGCCGGGACGTTGACGAAGTCATCACCGACCCGCCACCGCATCCCCCCGCTCGGACCCCGACCGGACCGCAACCGGTGCATGATGGCCTGTTCAGCACCGGCTCTGCGGATCCCTGCCTGCGCCGCGCTGCGCTGCAACGCCAGACCCAGCCACGCGATGTCGTCGTAGTAGTTGTTGACCCAGCCGGTGAGGTTGCGCAGCCGGATGCCGCGGACCAACGCTGCTACGGTGTCCCGTCGCCACTGTGTCGGGGCGCGCTGGTAGGCGTCGAGCGTGCAGTCCAGCAGCTGTGCCTGCCACCAGTAGTGCCACTGCCACGAGTAGTGCCGCGGGACCGACCGCGCCGGCCAGCCGACTCGTCCCAGCCGCGCGCCAGGCAATCCCCACAGCCAATGCAGGTGCCGGGTGTGCACCGCGCGCTCGGCCGCACCGGCTCTGGCGGCCCACACACTCACCAAGCACCTCCCAGGTCGGCATGCTGGCGGATCCAGGCATGCATGGCGATGCCGGCGGCAACACCGGCATTGATCGAGCGCGTGGAGCCGAACTGAGCGATCGCGACGGTCAACGCGGCCCCAGCCCGGGCTGCGGCGGTGAGGCCCGGACCCTCCTGCCCGAACAGCAACAGGCAACGCCGCGGAAGGTCCGCCGTCTCCAGCCGTCGCGCTCCAGGAGCATTGTCCACAGCTACCACGGTGATGCCTTCCGCGTCGGCGTACCCGAGCAGCCCGGCGACGTCGTCATGGTGGCGCAGGTGCTGGTAGCGGTCGGTGACCATGGCACCGCGGCGGTTCCACCGCCGGCGGCCCACGATGTGCACCTCGGCCGCAGCGAAAGCGTTCGCGGTGCGCACCACGGTGCCGATGTTGTGGTCGTGGCCGAAGTTCTCGATCGCGACGTGCAGCGGGTGGCGCCGAGCGTCGATATCGGCGACCACGGCGTCGCGGCGCCAATAGCGGTAGGCGTCAACAACGTTGCGCCGATCACCGTCGCGCAACAGCTCCGGGTCGTAACGCGGATCGTCGGGCCATGGCCCCACCCACGGCCCCACCCCCACGGTCTGGCCCCATTCTGTGGGGCCAGACGATGGGACTCGTGAGTGGCAAGCAGTGTTATAGCACTCCTTCGCACTCACGACAGCTCGCTCATCTGCAGTACTGCGCGGTAGGGCAACCCAGCGGCTTCGACGGCTTCGCGGGCTCCGGTATCCCGATCCACCACGGTGGCCACCCCGACGACGTCCGCGCCGGCCTCGCGCAACGCCGCCACCGCGGTGAGCACCGAAGCGCCGGTGGTGGAGGTGTCCTCGACGGCGAGTACGGGGCGTCCCGCGACGTCGGGACCCTCGATACGGCGCTGCATCCCGTGCTCCTTGACTGATTTGCGTACCACGAAGGCATCGACGGGGCGGCCGGGTGCGTGCAGCACCGCCGCGGCCACCGGATCGGCGCCCAGGGTCAGACCGCCCACGGCCTGGTAAGGCCAGTCGAAGGTCAGCTCGCGGATCAACTGCCCGATCAGCGGCGCGGCCTCGTGGTGCAGTGTCACCCGGCGCAGGTCCACGTAGTAGTCGGCCTCGCGCCCCGACGACAGCGTCACCCGCCCGTGCACGACGGCCAGGTCGCGGACCAGGGCGAGCAGGGCGTCGCGGTCGCTCATCGGCCGGAGCGTAGTGAGCAGCGGCTCCGGTCCCGGCAGCGCTGCCCGCGGACGTGCCGTCACCCGGACGGCCCCGACCGTCCGGGCCATGCCCCGTCACCACACGGGGGGTTGTCACGGCCCGTCACCCGGTCGGGACTCAGG
>JALZCO010000555.1 GCA_030863015.1 Actinomycetota bacterium | reverse complement strand
CTATAGCACCGATTGCCACTCACGAGTGCTACAGCTGCTCGGTCTCGGCGTAGTCCTGGCCGTCGTCGTTGCCGTAATCGGTGCCGTTGTCCAGGCCGTTGTCGCTGACGTCGCCCCAGCCATCAATCGAGTACTCCGCCGCTGCGGCTGAGGGATCGAACCCAGGTGGGCTGTCCTTGAGCTGCAGGCCAAGGCCGGCCAGCTTCAGCTTCACCTCATCGATCGATTTGGCACCGAAGTTGCGGATATCCAGCAGGTCGGCCTCGCTGCGGCTGACCAGCTCGCCGACGGTATGGATGCCCTCCCGCTTGAGGCAGTTGTAGGACCGGACGGTGAGATCGAGGTCCTCGATGGGCATCGCGAAGGCCGCGATGGTGTCCGCCTCCGCCGGCGAGGGGCCGATCTCGATACCTTCCGCTTCCACATTGAGCTCGCGGGCCAGCCCGAACAGCTCCACCAGCGTGCGACCGGCCGAGGCCAACGCGTCCCGGGGAGACAGCGACGGCTTGGTTTCCACGTCTAGGATCAGCTTGTCGAAGTCGGTGCGCTGCTCGACACGGGTGGCCTCGACCTTGTAGGTCACCTTCATCACCGGCGAGTAGATGGAGTCCACCGGAATCCGGCCGATCTCCGCACCGGACGTCTTGTTCTGCACCGCAGGCACGTAGCCGCGGCCCCGCTCGACGACCAGCTCGATCTCCAGCTTGCCCTTTCCGTTCAAGGTGGCGATGTGCAGATCCGGGTTGTACACGGTGACGCCGGTCGGCGGCACGATGTCGCCCGCGGTCACGTCACCGGGGCCCTGCTTGCGCAGGTACATCGTCACCGGCTCGTCCTCTTCGGAACTGACCACGAGCTCCTTGAGGTTGAGGATGATGTCGGTGACATCCTCCTTGACACCCGGAACGGTGGTGAACTCGTGCAGCACACCATCGATGCGAATGCTGGTAACCGCTGCGCCCGGGATGGACGAGAGCAAGGTCCGGCGAAGTGAGTTGCCCAAGGTGTAACCGAACCCCGGCTCCAGCGGCTCGATGATGAACCGGGAACGGGTGTCGACGACCGACTCCTCGCTGAGGTTAGGTCGCTGGGTGATCAGCATGATGATTTTCTCCTCTGGCGCCCGCTATTTGACGCCGTTGGTCGGGATTACTTGGAGTAGAGCTCGACTATCAGCTGTTCCTGCAGCGGCACGTCGATTTGGGCCCGCTCCGGCAGCCGGTGCACCAACACCCGCAGCGTAGAGGGGACGACCTGCAGCCACGCCGGCACGGGACGGTCTCCAAGGGTCTCCTTGGCCACCACGAAGGGGAGCGTGGAGAGCGACTTCGGCTTGACATCGATGATGTCGAACCTGGACACCCGGAAGCTGGGAACGTCCACCTTCTTGCCGTTGACCAGGAAATGCCCGTGGGACACCAGCTGGCGCGCCTGGCGACGGGTACGGGCCAGTCCCGCCCGGTAAACGACGTTGTCCAGCCGGGACTCCAGGATCTGCAGCAGCGTGTCACCGGTCTTGCCGGGGCGGCGGTTGGCCTCCTCGTAATACCGGTGGAACTGCTTCTCCATGATGCCGTAGGTAAAGCGGGCTTTCTGCTTCTCCTGCATCTGCAGGAGGTACTCGCTTTCCTTGATCCGCGCACGGCCGTGCTGGCCGGGCGGATAAGGACGACGCTCAAAGGCCTGATCGCCACCGACCAGATCGGTCTTGAGCCGGCGGGATTTGCGCGTCGCGGGTCCGGTGTACCGAGCCATCTGTGCTATTCCTCCCGCGCCTTAGACCCGGCGCCGTTTCGGCGGCCGGCAGCCGTTGTGCGGCTGGGGGGTCACGTCCTGGATGGTGCCGACTTCAAGGCCGGCGGCCTGCAGCGACCGGATCGCCGTCTCCCGGCCCGAACCCGGGCCCTTCACGAAGACGTCGACTTTTTTCATACCGTGCTCAGCGGCCTTACGGGCCGCGTTCTCGGCGGCCATCTGCGCGGCGAACGGGGTGGACTTGCGCGAGCCCTTGAAGCCGACGTGACCCGCGGAGGCCCATGCGATCACCGCACCAGTGGGGTCGGTGATCGAGACGATCGTGTTGTTGAACGTCGACTTGATGTGCGCATGGCCATGCGCGACGTTCTTTTTTTCCTTGCGCCGCACCTTCTTGACGCCGGTACCTGTTCGTGCTCTGGGTGGCATACGGTTGCACTCCTACAAAAGTCTGGGTTCTGCGGGGTTACTTCTTCCCGGCCTTCTTCTTGCCGGCGACCGTCTTCTTCGGCCCCTTGCGGGTGCGGGCGTTGGTCTTGGTTCGCTGACCGCGCACGGGCAGCCCGCGGCGCCACCGCAGCCCCGCGTAGCAGCCGATTTCGATCTTCCGGCGGATATCGGCTTGGACCTCGCGGCGGAGGTCTCCCTCGACTCTGTAGTTGTTCTCGATGTAGTCCCGCAACCGGACGAGGTCCTCATCGGACAGGTCCTTGGAGCGCAGTTCAGGGCTCACCCCGGTTGCGCTCAATATCTCGTGCGAGCGGGTACGGCCGATGCCGTAAATGTAGGTCAGCGCGATCTCCATCCGCTTCTCGCGGGGGAGGTCTACGCCGGCGAGTCGTGCCATGCGACGGTGTCTCCTGTCTCGTCGTCCCCAGGTCTGCTCCCCGTCCGTCCCGTGCTCGACTCGTCGTCCACGGGCCCCGGCCTGGCGTCCGGAGATGAAACCGATCCCGTCTGGATCGGCTGGATCGGGGAGGTCATCTCGCGCCGTAGACCGGCGACATCGTGCACTGCTAGCCCTGACGCTGCTTGTGACGTTGGTTTTCGCAGATCACCATGACCACGCCGTGGCGGCGGATCACCTTGCACTTGTCGCAGATCTTTTTGACGCTCGGCTGCACCTTCACGTCATCTCTCCTGGTGCGCTACTTGTAGCGGTAGACAATGCGGCCGCGGGACAGGTCGTAGGGCGAGAGCTCCACGACCACCCGATCCTCGGGCAGGATGCGGATGTAGTGCTGGCGCATCTTGCCGCTGATGTGCGCGAGAACGCGGTGACCGTTCTCCAACTCGACCCGAAACATCGCGTTGGGGAGTGGTTCGACCACCTTGCCCTCGACCTCGATTGCGCCGTCCTTCTTGCCCATATCCTCCGCGTTCCTGCTGGTTAGCCATGCCCTCGGGTGGTGGCCTTGCCGCGACGCAGGCACCGGCCAGTTCCAGGACGTGGGGAGGCATCAGTACGGAGTGCGGGGGACGCACTGCTGAGCAGGAAACCTGCGCAGATACCTGCAGACACGCTAGAACCGGCGCGAGGCTCGCGCCGATAACATAGTTTACGTCCAGATCACGCTCGGGTCCAAACCGGCCCCACGCTGATCACCGCGTGGACCTGAGGGCTCGCGCCCGCTCGCCCATCCAGTCGGCCAGCAGCACCGCACCCCACGGGCCCGCCACCCACACCCACCACGGATAGATCCAGCTCATGGTGGCCAGTGACACCGCGACCCAGATCAGCAGGTTGATCACGCTCACGCTGGCCCAGGCAGCGACTGCGGTCCGCCCGCAGCGCCCATGTCGGTGCTGCCAGTGGGATTGGCGCACCTCGCGGTTGGGCGGGTCAACCGGCGCACGAGCCGCAGGCAGGTCGGCGGTAAGCGCCGCAAGCTCACCGTAGGTTCGGGCCGCCCAAGCCTGCTGGAGCCGCTCGTCGTACTCGGTCAGATCGAGGCGACCCTCGGTATGCGCGGATCTCAACTGCTCAGCGACCCATTGCCGATCAGTGTCCGCAGCCCGCATCCGGTCTCGTGGCGGCGGGCCGCTCGCGATCCCCATGGTGCCGGTCATCGCATCCATCGGTACCTCCAGCCGGCCCTCTGCACCAACAAACCCAAGCATAACACTGTTACGATTGGCGGTCACGCAATTACTGCGTTGGTCTCCAGAACCCAGGGCTAGGTGGTGGCCGGTTCGGCCTCCGCGATGGGGTTCGCGCCGTGGATAGGTCCCTCGGCATCGGCCAGCCGGGTCGCACTGCCGCCCCAACGCAGCGAGATCAGCTCGGCGGCGATGGAGACCGCAGTCTCCTCGGGCGTGCGCGCCCCCAGATCCAGGCCGATCGGCGAGGCAATCTTGGACAGCTGGTCATCGGTGACGCCCGCCTCACGCAGCCGCTCCTCCCGGTCCTTGTGGGTCCTGCGCGAGCCCATCGCGCCGAGGTAGGCGAGGTCCAGCTTCAGAGCCTCGACGATGACCGGGACATCGAACTTCGGGTCGTGGGTGAGGACCGTGATGACGGTCCGCTGGTCGATCCGGCCGGCTTCGGCCTCTTCCTTCAGGTAACGGTGCGGCCAGTTCACAATGACCTCGTGCGCGTCGGGGAAGCGGCTCTTGGTGGCGAACACCGGTCGTGCATCGCACACCGTCACGTGGTAGCCGAGGAATACCCCCATCCGAGCCATCGCCGCAGCGAAGTCGATCGCGCCGAACACCAGCATCCGCGGCGGCGGCTGCATAGCGTTGACGAACACGTCCATGCCCTCGCCGCGGCGCTGCCCTTCGGGGCCGTAGTGCAGGGTAGCCGTGCGGCCGGCGGCCAACGCGCCTCGGACGTCTTCGAGGATTGCCTCATCAGCGCTGGTCGTGCCCGTCGTGCCGGAGTGCCGATCGGACCAGACCACCATGCGCGACCCCACGCGCTCGGGGTCGGGATGCGCCACCACGGTGGCCACCGCGACCCCCTCCTTCTTGGCCACCGAGTTGGCCACTTCTTCGAGCTCCGGGAAGTGGACCTGGTCCACCTTCTCGACGAACACATCGATGATGCCGCCGCAGGTCAGCCCGATCGTGAAGGCGTCATCATCGGAGACGCCGTAGCGCTGCAGGATGGGGGCGCCGTCGGCGAGCACCTGCTGGCCCAGTTCGAAGACCGCGCCCTCCACACAGCCACCAGAGACACTGCCAACCGCCCGCTCGTCGGACGTCACCAGCATCGACGCTCCAGCCGGGCGGGGAGCCGAACGATAGGTGGATACCACCGTGCCCACCGCGGTGGATTTGCCCTCCCGCCATTCCGCCACCAGTTCGTCGAGCACCTCACGCACCGCGGACCTCCTCGAGCAGAGCTTTCTCTGTGGCGAGCCTGTGTCGGACCAGGCACTTAAGACTATTCGGTTCGACCGGTTTGTGGGTTCGCTCACAGCACCGAGATACAACGACGCTCCAGCCGCTGGATCTGTTCCATGCTCCCGTCAGGGGCGATCCACGTCGATCCCGCTGGCCAGATCGGAGCAGTCCACCACCGCCAGGTCGGACCGTTGCGCCAGCCAGTCCCGGGCTCCCCGGTCGCCACGGGCCGATGCAACGATGTCGGCCCAGTGCTGCCGGCCGAGCAGCACCGGATGACCGGGCTGGCTTTCGAACCCGGCCCTGGCCACCACCGCGGGGTCGGCCAGCGCGACGAGCCTGCGGACCACGGAAGCGTCCACGTCGGGAAGATCGACCAGATGCACCAGCGCGGCCACCACCTGCGGCGGCGCGGTGTGGATCAGTTCGGTCAGGCCGGTGCGCAGCGAGGCACCCATGCCCTCAGCCCAGTCCGCGGCCAGCACAGTGCCGGCGGTGTCAGGCACCAAGGGGGTGACCCGATCGGCCTGAGCACCGATGACGACGAGCACCGGGTCACATCCGCCGTCGGTCAGCGTGGTCACCGCTCGGCGCAACCAGGCGCCACCGTCGACCAGGGCCTTGGGCATGCCGTAACGCCGCCCGGCGCCCGCTGCCAGCAACAGTCCGGCGATCATGGTCGCATCTTTCCATGACCCATGCAGCCTCGCCGAGGTTGACCGTGTGGAAGCAGTTTCGCCGAGGTATTCGTGTGCGGATTCCGCAGCCCATAGCCGCGAGGCTAGCCATTACGCGACAATAAGAAGAGGCATTTGCATCACTGGGCCAGTTGCCAGGGAGGCGCATTAATTCACGAGACCGAAGCACTTGCCGGTAACCGCTTCTCGGTGTGTACCATTGGTTGTTGAATCCGATCTTCGCCTATTTGTTGCGAGATCTCGGCGTTCAAAACGAACAACAAAAGGAGCAAGCCGATGGAGCAGCACACCCATGAGCACACGCACGCGGATGTGACCCACACCCACGCACACATCTTGCATGATCACGACCACGTCGAGCACGAGCACGAACACCACCACGATGGGCAGTCACATGCCCACCCGCATGTCCACCAGCAGGACCTCGAGGCAATACACGAACACGCGCACTGACCGGTTGCCGACGAAGACCTGCTGGCAGCGACGAACGGGTCGCTGCGCTGCAGGCTTCGCCGTGATGTTTGGAAATTCAGGGGCCGATCAGGTTGCAGATGCGCCGGCCGACCTCGGCGTGGCGGTCGGGGTGCAGTTCGGCGACCGGGTCGTCAC
>JALZCO010000535.1 GCA_030863015.1 Actinomycetota bacterium | reverse complement strand
GCTCAAGGAAGTCCATGGCCTGTAAGAGCTGGTAGCTGAATTCCGTGAAACTGATTCCCGCGGCTGAGTGCAGCCGCGCACTGACCGCTTCTTTGGCGAGCATTCGGTTCACCCGAAAGTGTTTGCCAACGTCGCGCAGGAAATCAATTGCCGGTAGCGGTTGGATCCAATCCACATTGTTCACCATGACGGCGGCGCGAGTTCCCTCGAAGTCGAGGAAGGGCTCGATCTGGGCTCGAATCCGCTGCACCCAGCCGGCCACAACGTCCTTCGTGTTGAGCATCCGCTCGGCGCTCGGCTTAGGATCCCCGATCAACCCAGTGGCGCCGCCGACGAGGGCAAGCGGCCGGTGGCCGGCGCGCTGGAATCGGCGCAGGGTGCGGATCTGCACCAGATTACCCAGATGCAGGCTCGGCGCGGTGGGATCGAACCCGCAGTACAGCGTTAGCGGGCCAGCGTCGCAGTCGCGGCGCAGTGCGTCGAGGTCGGTGCTCTGGGCGATCAGACCGCGCCAGCTCAGCTCGTCAAGGATGTGCTCTGCCACCACTGCATCATCCCGCACCGGACGATCTGTTGGGATCAGGCAGGTTGCCGGTGGCGGCGGTAGGCAGACACCGCCGGGCTACCGTGCACCCAGAAGCGCCACGGCCGGTCCTGCGCCGCGGCGACACCAACCCGCGGACCAGTGCGTACCAGCGCGGCGGGCACTGGATCGCCGGGCACAAGCCGCACCGGTGACGTCGGGTCGGTGAGGTCCAGGCCATTGTGCTCCCGGCGCAGTCCGAGCAGCGTCGCGAGCCTGGCGGGGCCGCGAGCGAGCTCGGCGTCGGACCGTGCAGTGGGCCGGTGCAGCCGGGCGACTTCGAGATCCGAGACGACCTCGGCCGCGCGCAGCAACACCGCACCGGCTTGTCCATCGGGCAGGCAGGAGACGTTGGCGCAGAAGTGCAGGCCGTAGACGAAGTACACATATAGATGTCCCGGCGGGCCGAACATGACGGCATTGCGGGCGGTGCGGCCACGGTAGGAGTGCGCCGCCGGATCATCAGAGCCGCGATAGGCCTCCAGCTCAACGAGCCGGACGGCCACCTGGCCCTCCGGTCGGTCAGCGACCAGGTGGCAGCCCAGCAGCAGCCGAGCAGCTGGCAGGACGTCCACGGCGAGGCATTCGCGGGCGAACGTCTCCACCGTCAAGGCGCGATCCAGTCCCGATGCTCGCTGACTGCCTGCCGGGCGCGCTGCAACTGCTCGGCGACACGCTCAGGTGCAGTGCCCCCGTAGGCGTCCCTGGAACCGATCGAACCGGTGACGCTGAGCACCCGGTGGACGTCAGTGGTCAGCTCGGGATGGATCGCGGTGAGCTCCATCTCCGACAGCTCCGACAGCTCCACTCCGCGATATTCGGCCAGCCGTACGCAAGCCCCCGCCGCATGGTGTGCGGTGCGGAAAGACACACCCTGACGCACCAACCATTCGGCGAGGTCCGTAGCGAGCGCGAACCCAGCCGGAGCCAGCTCGGCGAGCCGGTCAGTGTCGAAAACCAGGGTGCCGACCATTCCGGCCATCGCGGGCAGCAGCAATTCGAGCTGGTCGACGGAATCGAACAGCGGCTCCTTGTCCTCTTGCAGGTCCCTGTTGTACGCCAACGGCTGCGCCTTGAGCGTGGCTAACAGCCCGGTGAGGTTGCCGATCAGCCGTCCCGCCTTCCCCCGAGCCAATTCGGCCACATCGGGATTCTTTTTCTGCGGCATGATCGAGCTGCCCGTCGAGTAGGCATCATCGAGGGCGACATAACCGAACTCGGCAGTGGCCCAGAGGATGATCTCCTCGGCGATCCGGGACAGGTCGACGGCCAGCATTGCGAGCACGAACGCGGCCTCGGCGGCGAAGTCACGCGATGCCGTGCCGTCGATTGAGTTCTCCACTGGGGCAACGAAGCCGAGTTCAGCGGCCACCGCTGCCGGGTCCAGGCCCAGCGACGAACCCGCCAGGGCGCCTGAGCCGTACGGTGAGACGGCTGCCCGGGCATCCCAGTCGCGCAGCCGCTCGACGTCGCGCAGCAAGGCTTGGACATGCGCCCCCAGGTGATGGGCGAGCAGCACGGGCTGGGCGTGCTGCAAATGGGTCCGCCCCGGCATGGGCGAGTCCGGATGCGCCTGCGCCTGGTCGAGCAACGCGTCGATCACATCCAGGGTGCCGGCCGCAACCCGGCGGGCCGCGTCGCGTAGCCACATCCGGAACAACGTCACGACCTGGTCGTTGCGGGAGCGACCGGCGCGCAATGCGCCGCCGAGTTCGGGCCCCGCGCGCTCGATCAAACCCCGCTCCAAAGCGGTGTGCACGTCCTCGTCCTCGGGCATCGGGACGAACGCGCCGGAACTGACGTCGGCGTCGAGGTCGTCCAGCGCGTCGAGCATCGCGGCCAGCTCACCGTCGTTGAGCAGCCCAGCATCGTGCAGCACCCGGGCGTGTGCTCGGGAGCCACGCAGCTCGTACCGGGCGAGTCGCCAATCGAAGTGTGTCGACAGGCTCAGTGCAGTCATCGCATCGGCCGGTTTGCCGCTGAACCGGCCACCCCAAAGTGTGGTCACGGTGGGAAGCCTCGCAGGTCTCGTTGAGCGGCGATTTTTGAGGGCAGTCCCCACAGTTGAACGAACCCCTTGGCCAGGGACTGGTCGAACGTGTCACCCTCGTCGTAAGTGGCCAGGTTGAAGTCGTAGAGCGACTGCGAGCTGCGCCGCCCGGTCACTGTGGCGCGGCCACCGGCCAGCTCGATCCGGATCTCGCCGTTGACGTGGTACTGGGATTCGGCGACGAAAGCGTCCAGGGCTCGCTTGAGGGGGGAGAACCACAGCCCGTCGTAGACTAGTTCGGTCCAGCGTTGCTCGACGTTGCGCTTGTACCTGGCCAAGTCTCGCTCGACAGTGACGTTTTCCAGCTCCTTGTGTGCGGTGAGCAGGGTGATCGCCCCGGGCGCCTCGTAGACCTCCCGGCTCTTGATGCCGACCAGCCGGTCCTCGACCAGGTCCAGCCGGCCGACCCCGTGCGCTCCAGCCCGCTCGTTGAGTTGCTGGATCGCCTCCAGCATGGTGACCGGCGCGCCGTCGATCGCGATCGGCACCCCCGACTCGAAAGCGATCACTACCTGCTCCGGTGCCTTCCACTCGGTCGGATCGGTGGTGTAGGAGTACACGTCCTTGGTAGGGGCGTTCCACAGGTCTTCGAGAAATCCCGTCTCCACCGCTCGGCCCCACATATTCTGGTCGATCGAGAACGGCGAACGCGTGGTGACGTCGATCGGCAGGTTGTGCTCCGTGGCGTAGGCGATGGCCTTTTCCCGGGTCCACGCGTAGTCCCGGAC
>JALZCO010000505.1 GCA_030863015.1 Actinomycetota bacterium | reverse complement strand
GGCCCTGGGGGCGGTCGCCGGCGCCACTGGAGCGCAGACCGTCGCGCATCCGGTTGACGCCCCTGAGCTGCCGGTGCCACCGGACCGCCTCGTAACCCACGGGGAGACCGTGGCGGTCGGGCAGGTGGTGCTGGATGTCATCCACTTACGCGGGCACACCCCCGGCTCGATCGCTCTGCTGCACCGGGACGGCGACGGCACTCCTCATCTGTTCACCGGTGATTCGCTTTTCCCCGGCGGTCCTGGCCGGGTAACAAGCCGGGAGGACTTCGCCTCGTTGATGAATGACCTGGAGTCGCGGGTATTCGATCAACTTCCCGACGAGACGTGGTTCTACCCCGGACACGGCAAGGACTCGACCCTCGGCACTGAGCGCCCTCACCTGACCGAATGGCGGACCCGCGGCTGGTGATCTCAACTCACCACATGCTGCGGCAGTTGCTGCACCGCGGCCCGTCGCGGTCGACGCGGGCTCGCCGAGTTCGTCACAGTGTCGTGACGCACCGGCCCGCGCTGTCACCGGGCCCGTCGACCATCGGGGCAACATCGTGAGGTGACCGGCGAGTGTCAACGGGTACCGGAGCGGGAATCCGGGGTGGCCTGCCGTCGCCAGAACGGATGCTCGCTTCGTGGACGTGCTCGAGCTCAGTTACGCACTCGTCGGCGTCGTGGCCCTGTTGGCCGGATTTTTGCCCCGATCGCTTGCGAGCCGACCACTTTCCCTGCCAATCGTGTTTCTCGGCTTGGCATAGTGGTGTTCCTGCTACCGATCGGCCTGCCTGACCCCGACCCGCTGCAGTACACGAACCTTGTGACGCGGCTCACCGAGCTCGGGGTGATCGTGGCGTTGATGGGCGCCGGCCTGAAGCTCGACCGTCGCATCGGCTGGCGGGCGTGGTTCTCCACCTGGCGTTTGCTGGCGGTAGCGATGCCACTGACCATCGCCGGCACCGCATTGCTCGGATGGTGGTGGCTCGGTCTGGCACCGGCCTCAGCGCTGTTGCTCGGCTCAGCGCTGGCACCCACAGATCCGGTGCTCGCCTCCGACGTGCAGGTTGGCAAGCCTGGTGGGCACGAGACCGGCGAGGACGAGGGGCGGTTCGCGCTGACCTCAGAAGCAGGCCTCAATGATGCGCTGGCGTTCCCGTTCGTCTACGCGGCGATCGCGATGGCCACCGCGGGCACCAATCCGGCGCGCTGGATAGGACGGTGGCTCAGCGTCGACGTGGTCTACAAGTTGGCCGTCGGCGTGATCGTCGGCATCGTGATCGGGCGATTGCTCGGCTGGCTGTTCTTTCGCCCCCGCTCATCCGCCTTCCACCTGGCCTCGCACGCCGAGGGTTTTATTGCACTGGCCGCGACGTTCCTGGCCTACGGTGTCGGGGAGGCCGCAGGTGCATATGGCTTTCTGGCAGTGTTCGTCTGCGCGCTCTCGATCCGCGCCTCGGAGCGCTCCCACGAATACCACCAGGTGTTGCACGACTTTGTGGAGCAGATCGAGCGGTTGCTCACCGTGGTGTTGCTGGTGGTCTTCGGGGGTGCCCTTGTCGGGGGACTGCTCACACCGCTGACGTGGCAAGCGGTGGTGCTGGGGCTCGCCGTTGTGCTGCTGGTCAGGCCCGCCGCGGCAGGGCTGTCGTTATGGGGCGGTGCGGGCTCGCCTGGGGAGCGCAGTGCGATCGCCATGTTCGGGATCCGGGGAATCGGCTCGTTCTACTACCTGTCATACGCGACAGCCACCGCGAACTTCCCCGATCGCGAAGACGTATGGGCAGCCGCGGCCTTCGTAGTCTTGCTATCAGTAGTCGCGCACGGGATCGCCGTCACCCCGGTCATGGACCGTGTCGATCACGCCCGGAAGACCAGTCACATGGCCCGGTCAGGCCCCACTGTGTGAGTCATCCACTGCTTAGCGCCGAGACCCTCCCGTAGCTAGGCGCCGCCTAGCCTGTAGGCAAAGCCAAGCGGAGGGATGTCATGGAGGTCGAGGTCGAGGAGACGCGGCTGCCTGGGATCGGGTTGCGGCACGACTTTGTCACCGCGCAGGGACGCCGAATCGGGGTGATAACGCAGCGCAATGGCGTCCGGCACGTGGCGGTTTATGATGAGGACGACTCCGACGCCTGCGAGGCCACGGTCGAGCTGACCTCGGAGGAGAGCGAGGTGCTGGCGGAGCTGCTCGGCGCGCCGCGGATCACCGAGCGATTCGCCCGGCTGCGCGAGCAAGTCGAGGGCCTGGTCACGGAGGGCCTGCCCATCGCTGCCGGCTCTCCGTTCGCCGGCGGCACACTGGGGGATACCGCCATCCGTACCCGCACCGGCGCTTCGGTGGTAGCGGTGTTACGCGGTGACGATGTGTTCGCGTCGCCAACCCCGGACTTCCGTTTTCAGCCCGGCGACCGCCTCATCGTGGTAGGTACCAAAGACGGCGTCCAAGCAGCTCACGTCCTGCTGGCCGCAGGCTGATGGGTAGGCCCGGGCTGAGGCTCCGGTCTGTCGGGACCAGGTGAGCACCGCACGGTTACTGCTCGAGCTCGGCGCCGTCCTGTTCGCGCTGGGCGCGCTCGGCCGGATCGCCGGACGGTTCGGGCTATCCCCCATCCCGCTTTACTTGCTCGCTGGACTGGCCTTCGGCACCGGAGGCCTGCTGCCGCTGGCGGCACCGGAGGGTTTCTTCGCCACCGGCTCCCAGGTGGGTGTCGTCCTCCTGCTGCTGGTGCTGGGCTTGGAGTACACGGCCGACGAGCTGATCACGAACCTACGTCGACAGGCGCCAGTCGGCGTGCTCGATCTGTTGCTCAACGGTCTTCCGGGTGCCGCGCTGGCCCTCATGCTCGGTTGGGGGCCGACCGCCACGCTGGCGATGTTCGGGGTGACGGCCGTCAGCTCCTCGGGCATCGTCTCCAAGGTCCTCACCGACCTCGGCCGGCTGGGCAACCGGGAAACCCCGTCGATACTGAGCGTTCTGGTCATCGAAGACCTCGCGATGGCCGTGTACCTTCCGGTACTCACCGCGCTGGTTGCCGCCTCCACTGTGGGCTCCATCGCGAGCTCGGTACTGATCGCCCTGGGCATGCTCGCGGTGGTGCTCACCGTCGCGCTGCGCAAGGGCGACGCGGTGACCCGGTTCGTGGGTGCCCGATCCGACGAGGTGCTGCTGCTGCGCGTGCTCGGATTGGCACTGCTGGTCGCCGGTGCCGCTGAGGCGGTGCACGTGTCATCTGCAGTGGGAGCGTTCCTGCTCGGTATCGCACTGTCCGGCGAGGTCGCCGACCACATCCGGGGCTTGCTCGGTCCGCTGCGCGACGTCTTCGCCGCAGTGTTCTTCGTCTTCTTCGGCCTGTCCACCGATCCAGCGGCGCTGCCGTCGGTGCTGGTGCCCGCCGCGCTGCTGGCCGTCGTCGGTGTCGCGACGAAGGTGCTCACCGGCTGGGCCGCCGGGCGACGCGCCGGGGTGGGTCCGGCCGGACGGCTGCGGGCCGGCGTCACGCTGGTCGCCCGCGGGGAGTTCTCCATCATCATCGCCGGCCTCGTCGCCGCATCCGTGACACCGGCTTTCGCCCCCACCGTGGCGGCCTACGTGCTCATCATGGCTGTGCTCGGACCGCTGGCCCCGCGCCTGGCCGATCCACTCGTCCATCACCTCGCTACACGAGACGCGAAACGCCGGGCCGCTGATCACCAGGCGGATGGGAGGCCTACCGGCCAGAGGCCCGAGCCTCGAACAGGGCATGTGGATTCTGCATAGCACCATCCCACCATCCGCAGAAGGTCGCACAGGTCATGGTGCGAGCCAGGGCCGCTGTAGGGGACAACCCTCATGTGCCGGACGGCGCGAGGCGGCACCGTATTGATTGCCGGTCGGCAGAGGCTCAAGGCGAAGATCGGTGATCGCCGGGCCGACCGCGGTACGCCTGGGCACCGCGCCGGGACGCCCAGGCCAGACCGGCACCTGCCTGCCACGGGGCCGGACTCACAGGACGAACAAGATCAAAATCAGCACGGTCGTCAGCAGGGCCGATATCAGCAGTGAGCCAAGGCAACCCAACCGGTTCGAGTAAAAGGCAAACATCTGCTCACTTCCTTGCCGTCGCCGTTGTCATTCGACTGTCATGCGGTTGGGCTTACGTGTCTGGGATCCCCGCGACGATGCCTTCGTCGTGCAGCCGCCCGATCTCGGAGGCGGACAAGCCAAGGACTCCGGCGAGGATCTCATCAGTGTGCTGTCCAAGCTGGGGCGCTGCTGCCGGCCGTACCCGGTCGGTGGCGGAGAAGTCGATCGGCGAGCCGGGCATGAGATAAGTGCCGATGCCGGGCTGATCGACAGCGGCGAACATCGGGTTGCTTGGCGAGCAGCGCGGGTCGGTCGTGACCAGCTCAGCGAAGGTTTGATACGGGCCCCAGCACACCTCGTGGGCGTCGAAAATCTTTCGGACCTCGGACAGCGTGCGACTGTTGACCCACGGATCGATGAGGGCGCCGATCACATGCCGCGCGGCGAATCGGTCACCCTCCTTGCTCAAATCGACCTCGAGCAGCTTTTCAACCTGGACACAGGCATCAGCGATGCCGACCGCTGTGACCAAGCTCTGCCACTGCCGTGCGGTCAGACCGACCACCATCACCCGCTTGCCGTCCTTGGTCGTGAAGTCACGTCCGAACGCTCCGTACAGGTAATTGCCGTACTTTGGCCGCTCGTGCTGGTTGATCTGCACTTCGGCGATCTTCCCGAGATGCCCCACCATGGCGAACGCCACATCAGCCAGCGCGAGCCGGACGAATTGGCCGGTCCCATCGACCCGGCGCTTGCGCTCGGCAGCCAGTAGCCCGGTCGCCGCCAGCGTGCCGGTGATCGCGTCCCAGGCCGGCAGCAGGTGGTTGAACGGGTCGGACAGGTTGCTGGGACCGGTGGCCCAGGGGAAGCCAGTGGCCGGGTTGACCGTGTAGTCGACCGCCGACGACCCGTCGGGGTTGCCGACGATGTTGACCATGATCAGGTCGGGGCGCCGGGACGTGAGCTTGTTGAAGTCCAGCCAACCCGCCGCCGGGAAATTCGTCAGGAACAGCCCCGCTTCATCACCGGGTGCCGTGATCAGGTCGGTGAGCAGCTCTTTGCCCAGCGGTGATCGTAGGTCGACCGTGATCGAGCGTTTGCCCTTGTTCAGACCCGCCCAGAACAGGCTCTTGCCGTCGGCGGTGACCGGCCAGCGGGTGGCGTCCAGGCCACCACCGATCGGATCGAACCGGATCACGTCCGCCCCCAGCTGAGCCAGCGTCATCCCGCCCAGCGGTGCCGCCACGAAGGCCGAGCCCTCCACTACCCGCATCCCCGCCAGGATCCCGGTCATCTTTCACCTCGCTTACTCGCGGCCTTGCCGATCAACGCGCGAGCGCAACGAACCGCCAGTCGAGCACCGGCTGTTCCGCCGCGGTCTGATCCCCAGCGTCCTCCGCCGGGCAGCCGTACACCACCGCGCGCAGGTCGAGCAGCTGATAACCGTCCCGCTGCTGGACGGCTTCGACATGCAGCTCGGTGCGCAGCACATCACCCTCGAACACCGGACCGGTGTGATCGCAGCTGCGCCAGGCCACGATCGTGACCAGATCGGGCAATGCCCGGGTGGCGTGCGCGCCGGCGATCGAGATGGTGTGACCGCCGTAAACCAGGCGCCGCCCGTACGCCGACGCGCCGGGATCGGTATGCGTTGCGGCGAGGTTGAGGGTGGCTCTGGCCAGTTCAGGGGCACCGGTGACGGTGTCGCGTACCTCGATGTCGTACACCGTGCCAGGTTCGGTCAGGGTGGGCCGAAACGCATCGAGCCGCCATCCCCACGGCAGATCGTCGACGGGGTCGGCGTCGGCAGAAAATTGGTCGAAACCGTCGGCGTGCCCCGTGTTGGCCTCGGGGTCGCGCAGCGGAAGCATCGGGCAGCGCCAGAAGTCGAGCACGGGCTCCTCGCGCTGGTTGTGGACCTGCACGCGAAGTACGGCCAGCCCGGTCGCCGGGCGCCCCGACTTCGGGCGGTTCTGTCGCAGCGCAACGACCTCGGTCCGGGTGCGAAGCGTGTCACCCAGATGTACCGGGCGCAGCAGCCGCAGGCCGCGGTAGAACAGGTTGCCGCGGACCCGTTGTGACGGTGACGTGGTCTGCCCGATCGCGACATGGCAGACCAGCGTGGGATGGGCCAACGGCTCGCAGCGACCAGTGACCGCCGCCGACAGCTCGTGGTCCAGCGGCAGCTGGAGCCGGTCACCGGACAGTGCCTGGTGCAGGATGGCGTGGCCCGGGGTCAGCGTCAGGCCCGGAGCATCGGCGAAGACCTGTCCCCGTGCCAGGTCCTCGAAGTACGGCCCGCCGACCCGCACCCGGTTGTCCGCCATCGTGGCAGATCGTACGGTAGCGACGCCTCGCTCAAGTCCGATGCATATCAGCCTCGGCCACTGTGGCCGCATCCGGTTCTGCCAGCGCAGCCCGGCGACGGTGAGCCCGGAGTTCCAGCATGGCAACGATCAGAGCCAGGCACACGAATCCAGTCCCGGTGAGAAGGGCCGCAGCGATCGCGCTCTGGTAGCGGCCGCCGTGAGACAGGACGCTGTAGAACACCGCTGCCAGCGCGGCCGTCCCGATTGCCGATCCGATCCGCTGGCCGGTCTGCAGCGCTCCAGCCGCCGCCCCACCCATCACGGGTGGCACGCACTCCAGGGTCAAGGTGACGTTCGGCGAGATCACCGCCCCACCGCCGATACCCGCCACGAGCAGTGGAAACGCCGCCAACCACGCTGCCGATTCGGTGGGTACCGCCTGCAGCACCAGTGCGGTGGTAGCCAACCCGATGGCGACAGCACCCAGCCCGATGACCGTCAACCAGCGGCTGTACCTGTTCACCAGCCGGCCGGCCACCGCAGCAGAGACAGCCGATCCGAGCGCGAAGGGCGTCACCACGAGTCCAGACTGCAGAGGCGTGTATCCCAAGCCGTGCTGGAAGTACAGCGCGAAGACCAGCCAGATCCCGCTGAAACCAACGAAGTACATCAGCCCCAGCGCGGCGCCCATCGGGTAGCCGGGCGTGGTGGACAACAGCCGGGTGTCCAGCAGCGGTGCCCGGCCACGCTGCACCACCCGCCGCTCCCAGCGCAGGAACAGCGCTACCAGCACCGGTGCCAGACCGAACAGCCACCACAGCCGGCGTAGCCCGCCGCTTTCAACCTGTACGAGCGGCAGCAGCAGGCACAGCACGCCGGCACCGAGCAGTACTGCGCCGACGATGTCGAGCTGGGAAACCACCCGCTGCTCGGTTGGTTGCCGGGACGGCACCAGGCGCCCCGCTGCCACGATCGCGACCA
Organism: Actinomycetota bacterium; assembly: GCA_030863015.1. Taxonomy (GTDB): domain Bacteria; phylum Actinomycetota; class Actinomycetes; order Mycobacteriales; family Pseudonocardiaceae. Next base: position 545 of record JALZCO010000505.1, on the reverse strand, counting down.
GCCCGATCGGGACGTTGACATAAAAGATCCACCGCCAACCCTCCGGTCCGCCGGCCGCGGTGAGGATGAGACCGCCGAGTACCGGTCCGATCGCAGTGGACAGTCCTACCGTGGCTCCGAAGATGCCGAACGCTTTCCCCCGCTCCGGGCCGTGGAACAGCACCTGGATCAACCCGGAGTTCTGAGGTGTGAGCATGCCGGCCGTCAGGCCCTGCAGCAGCCGGGCCGCGACCAGCAGCTCCGCGTTGGGCGCCGCCCCGCACAGCGCGCTGGTGAGCACGAAGCCGGTCAACGCGACGAGGAACATGCGCCGCCGGCCCAGGGCGTCGCCCAACCGCCCCCCTGCCACCAGCACCAACCCGAAAGCCAGTGCATAGCCGGACACCACCCACTGCACCTGCGCCACTGAGGCGTTCAGGCTCTGCGCGATGGAGGGCAGCGCGACGTTGACGATGCTGACGTCCAGCAGGCTCATGGAACCTGCCATCTGGGTCACTGCGAGGGCTCGCCACCGGTGCGGATAAGGGGGCTGGTCGATCCCGGAC
>JALZCO010000488.1 GCA_030863015.1 Actinomycetota bacterium | reverse complement strand
CCGGTGTCGTAGAGCAGCACGTCCTCGTCGGACTCGACCACCACGAGCCCGGGTTCACCCAGGTGCTCGGCCAGCCACTGGGTGGTGACCAGGCGCTCCGGGTGGGCGTAGGCGGACAATTTCGGGTCTGTGTCGTTCGGTACCGGCATGGCACCGAGCCTAGTCCCGTTTCCACAGATCAGTGACCATGACGCCCACCTCGGTGAGCAGCCGGCGAACCAGCGGCAGGCTGATCCCCATCACGTTCGACGGGCCTGCCTCAATGCCGGTGATGAACCAGCCGCCGAGCCCATCCAGCGTGAACCCACCGGCCACCCCCGTCGGCTCCCCGGAACATGTTGGGGCATCGGTGTCCAAACTCGGTATGGCAATCAACTTCTTGCTCGTGGCCGGAAGATCGACGGTTACCCACCTTCACGAGCTCCTCGTTCGCTTTGGGCGATGGCGGAGCCCGGGAGGTCCTATCACCGGTAAGGGATTCGTGTCGGCGGCGCTGGCGTTGGTCGGCGGGGACGTGCGGGAAAGCAGACCAGGCCACCAACGCACGCGGACGACAACCGAACACCAACAGCACCGTGCAAAGCACGGTTGCGGCGCAGAACGATCGTCAAAGGAAAGGTTACGTGCTTCTGGGACCACGCGGCTCCCGCCTTGGTCATCACACACGGCGCCGGGTTACCACCGTAATGACCGCATGTCATCACAACGAGCAGCACCGCGCCGCACTCCAACACCACCCGGCGACCGCCGCATGCCCATGTCGAGCGATCCGATCAGGGACCCGCCTGCATCTGTTAATCGCAGCGTCGGTTCCCAGCTTGCAGCTGAGGCGTACGCACCGTGAAACGCGAAACAGGTACAAAATGGCCACGAGTCTGACCGCCCACGAGCCAGGCAAAGCAGTAGGTTAATCGCTACGACTCACAAACCATTCCTAAACCGCGCGTCACAGAAGCTCCTATTGGGGAACCCCCGAGGTATCCGCGAGGCGGCGGAACCCTGGTGGTCTCATCTTTCGTCTCCTCCACATACGTTCGTCAACGTCCAGCAGTGTTCGGATCAATGCAACGATGCAGGTGACGGACGTGCACGGTCTTTGGTAAACTATTATTCTAACTCCTGAAAATCGAAAGATCGGCGGTTCGACCCCGCCCCTGGCCCCCACTCTTGACCGCGTAAACGGTCACCCGTTATGAACATTGATCATCTTTGTCCAACTGACTGTCCAATTCTCCTGCTTCCACCCGCCCTCATAGACGAAGCAGGCTCCGAAGGATCTGACCGGCCTGCGGCAGGGGACGCCCGTGCCAGCTGCGGTCTTCGCGCCGCCGACCTGGGTAGACGGCCGCCGCCAGTGGGCGGTTGAGAGGCTGGTGGACTATAATTCTGGTCCATGAGTACGATTCCGTTGTCCGAAGCGAAGGCTCGACTCTCCGAGATCGCTGACGAGGTCGGGCGCACTCACGAGCGCGTCCACATCACCCGCAATGGCCGTGAATACGTCGTGCTGCTCGCCGCAGAAGATCTGGAGTCAATCGAGGCGACCCTGGAGTTGCTCGCCGACACACAGGCCCAGGAGCGCATCGCCGCTAGCGAGGCCGACTTCGATCGGGGTGACGTGCTCGACGAGCAGCAGGTGCGAGCCCTGATCGACGAGCGACACCGGACCCAACCCGAGTGACCTACCGGGTACAAGTGGCCCGCACCGCGGCACGCCAACTCACCGAACAACTGCCGGAGGCCGTCGCCGCGGCATGCGTGGAGTTCCTCTACGGGCCACTGGCCGAGAACCCACATCGGGTGGGCGCTCCGCTGCGTAAGCCCTTCGAGGGCTACTGGCGCGCTCGCCGCGGGGAGTACCGAGTCCGGTACACCATCGATGAGAGCACCCAGACCGTCCGGGTTCTGGACATCAGCCACCGGCGGGATGCCTACCGTTGATCTCGAAGCCTACGGCGGGTTTCGCTGGCTGAGCAGAGGACGCCTATGTCCGTGTGTTCCTTCGCTCGGCGGAAGATGATGTTGGCGTCGCGTCAGTTCACAACCTTAAAGCGCGAATCGGGCGCTGAGTAGGGCGTGCAACGAGGACAGGATCGCCTCAGTGTCCAATCGCGGGGTGTCCAATGAACTGTCCAATAACTCCAGTGCTCTGGGCGCTTTTGGTGCCTCGACGGCGAAACCACAGCGAGCAAATGCCAGGTAGCGCTACTCCTATCAGGTGGACTTGGAACTGAAAATCGGAAGGTCGGCGGTTC
>JALZCO010000398.1 GCA_030863015.1 Actinomycetota bacterium | reverse complement strand
ACGAGGTTTCTGCGACCATGGCCACATGAGCGAGCCGATGCCCCCGTCGGACGCGTTGTCTGGGCTGGATGGCACCCAGCTGCCCGATCCGCTGCCCACGCTGCCTGATCCGTTGGCCGGACCGGAGCAGGCCACCTGGCAGGCGGGGTCGGAGTTGCCGCCGTTTGTGTTACCGCCCCTTCCGGACGCCAGCGCGATTCGGGAGGCGATCGACGCAGCACTCGGGGACGATGTGCGTGGCATCGCTCAGGCCGAGGATCAAGACCCTGGCGCGGCGCCTGCACCGCAGGCTGAGGCGCAGGTTGCGGAACACTCGAATGCCCCGAAGGCCAACGTTGGAGTGTCACCGCCCGCTGCCACGTCGGCGGGTGAACCAGCAACGCCGTCAGCGGGGGCGCCAGCGGCAGGGCCGTGGTCCACCGGCGAGCAGGACCGCTCATCCCCGCGCCAACCGCAGTTAGCTGCGCCGATGCAGACCACTCCGTCACAGCCGCGCCGTATCGGCAGGGGCATGCGCTACCGCTCACCGGCGGCGGCATCCCGCCAACCTGTGCCGCCGGCTGACCTCCGTCGTCGGATCCGACGAGAACGGGTCGGCTTGCCACTGCGGACGCGTTCCGATGGCGGCGCGGCTGCGTTCTTTATCGTAATCTCGATCATCGTTGTGGTGATGCTGTACTTCATCGTCACTGGCTTGATCGCGTCGGTCGCCAGTCTCTTTCAATGACCTACCGTCCGCATCGAGCAGGCTCAGCGGGGTTATCAGGGTGTAGGTAAGCCCGCTGAGCCTGCTGAATGCGGGTGCGTGGCTGTGGCGTGGCAGACTCTGCGCGTTGCTGACGGTAGGCTGAGCGGGGGCTGTGTGATGCGAGTCGTCTCTGCAGTACTGGCGCTGGCCACTGTGCTGGTTGGGTGTTCGGCGCGGGGCGTTGCCCCCACCGGTGCAGATGCAACGCCAGCGTCGTCGCCCCGCGCACCGGCCGGTCCAATTCCACCGGTGAGCAATCCCAAGAATCTGGCCGCCTTACAGCCGTGCCTGCTGTTCACGCCGACGCAGCTTGAGGCCAACCGGATTGACCAGCATGGCCGGCCCAAGGATCTTCTCGGCTCCGCCGGATGCGAGTGGGGCGACCGGGCGCGCACCCGCCAGGTCAGAATCTTCGTGGATCTCGGTTCCGACGTGCTGCGCAACATCTACGCCAAGCGCGAGGCCTTCCCACTTATGGAGGTGACCCAAGTGGCCGGTTACCCGGCCATCCGCACCATGGACGACGTCAACGGCACCACCTGTTACTTCCGGGTCGCGACCGCCGAGAGGCAGACGCTCGTCCTCGGGTTCACGTCGCTGCAGGGGGGTCCGGAGGATCCGTGCACACCGGCCAAGGCGCTCGCCGAGACCGTCATCAGTAACCTGCCACCGCTGCAGGCCTGAGTGCGAAGACGACGTTGGTCGCGGCTTTTCGCTTTCGGCTCGCGCACCTGCTTGACTCGATCCGGATGTGGTATCAGATTGGTTACCCCTTTGGGGGGAATACTACGGTGTCACCACAGCCAGCCACGCGGAGCGAGATGGACCCCTCAGCCGAGCACGACCTGACGGGGTCCACTGCGGGCCGGGTGCGCGGCGTGCTGGCCATCCCGGCGTTCCGCCGGCTGTGGGGCGTCACCGCGCTCACTGCGACCGCGGAGTGGCAGTCCCTGCTGGCCCTTTCGGCGCTGGCCACTCAGCTCACCAGTGGGTACCAGGCGCAGAGCTTCGCGCTCGGCGGCGTAGTCGCAACCAAGCTGCTACCTGCGCTGGTGCTTGGTCCACTGGCCGGCGCGCTGGCCGACAAGCTGGACCGCCGGCACGTCATGGTGGTCTGCGATGTGCTGCGGGCCGGGCTGTTCCTGTCCATCCCACTGGTCGGGGAGTTGGCGTGGCTGTTCGTGGCGACCTTCCTCATCGAGGTCTGCGCGATGTTCTGGATCCCGGCCAAGGACGCTTCGATCCCTAATCTGCTGCGGCGCCGTGACCAAGTGGAAACCGCCAACCAACTCGCGTTGATCATGACGTACGGGATTGCCGTACTGGTTGCCGCCGGGGTGTTCACCGCGCTGTCCAAACTCGGCCCGACGCTCAGCCAAGCCGGGTTGATCCACGGCGCCGAAGGATCGGCGTATCTGGCGCTGACCATCAACGGCATCGCTTATGCATGCTGTGCACTAGTGGTAGGAACTCGGATCCCGGAGATTTCCGGCAGAGCCTCGACCCGGCGCCAGGCCCAACCCGGCGTGCTTGCGATGTTGCGCGACGGCGTGGTCTTCGTACGCGGCACACCCTTGGTCCGCGGCCTGGTCACCGGGATTATAGGTGCCTTCGCCGCGGGTGGCGCTGTCATCGCGTGCGCGAAGCTGTACTCCACAAGCCTGGGCGGTGGAGACGCCGCCTACGGGCTGCTGTTCGCGTCACTGTTCATCGGTCTCGGTGTGGGCATGGCTGCAGCACCGCAGGCCGCCCGCCGGATCCGGCACCGCCGGCTGTTCGGGCTCGCGATCATAGGAGCCGGTTTGGCGCTGGTCGCGGTGGCGGTTGTCCCACATCTGATCGCCGCATTGGGTGCCGTCATGCTGGTGGGATGCGCCGCGGGGATCGCTTTCCTGACCGGTCTGACCATCATCGGCACGCAGGTGGCCGATGAGATGCGCGGGCGCACGATCGCCTTCATCCAGTTACTCGTCCGGCTCGCCTTGCTCGCCTCGATGGCGCTGGTTCCCTTCGCGGTCGGGTTGGTCCAGCAGCGCACCATCATCCTGTTCAGCGAACAGGTGACCATCGACGGCACCCGTCCGGTGCTGCTGTGCGCTGGGCTGCTGGCGGCCACGGTCGGCTTGATCGCACACCGCCAGATGGACGACCGGCTCGATGGGTCGTTACGGGGTGACCTGCGGGCCGCCCTGCGTAAGAATTCGCCATCAAGGCCTCCGGGCGGTGGGGGATGAGCGTGTGGGACGCCGTGGTCGGTCAGGATCCGGTGGTGGCCACACTGCGGGAAGCCGCGCAGGCCGAGACCGGGGCGATGACGCACGCCTGGCTGTTCACCGGCCCACCCGGTAGTGGTCGTTCAGTCGCGGCCCGGGCCTTCGCCGCCGCACTGCAGTGCACCCATCTGGACAGCGGGCCGGGGTGTGGCGGGTGCCAGGGCTGCCGTACCACGCTGGCCGGCACCCACGCCGACGTCCGCGAGGTGGTACCCGAGGGCCTATCCATCTCGGTGGCCGACATGCGCGCGCTGGTATCCGGTGCGTCTCGGCGGCCCTCGGTGGGCCGCTGGCAGGTGCTGCTCATCGAAGACGCCGACCGGCTTACCGAGGGCGCAGCCAACGCGCTGCTCAAAGCCGTGGAAGAGCCCCCGCCGCGCACTGTGTTCCTGCTCTGCGCGCCTTCGGACCACCCTGACGACATCGCGGTGACGTTGCGCTCGCGCTGCCGACCGGTCGGGTTGCGGACCCCTCCTGCGCAGGCAGTCGCCGAAGTGCTGGTGCAGCGCGACGGTGTGGACGCCGGTACCGCGCGGTGGGCAGCCTCGGTGTCCGGTGGCCACGTTGGCCGGGCCCGCCGGTTGGCCGCCGATCCGGATGCCCGGGGTCGCCGGGAGGCGGTATTGCGGATACCGACGGCGCTACGCTCACCGGCAGATGTGTTCACTCTGGCTGATGAGCTGGTCGGGGCAGCCGAGTCAGAGGCCAACGGCCTGACCGCGACTCGTGATGCGACCGAGACCGAGGAGCTGGAGGCGGCATTGGGTGCCGGCGGAACCGGCAAGGGTGCCGCGGCGGCGAATCGGGGTGCCAAAGGTGCTATTCGAGAGTTGGAGCGCAGGCAGAAGTCCCGGGCCACCCGTACTCAACGCGATGCCCTGGATCGGGCTCTGGTCGACCTGGCCGGCTTTTACCGCGATGCCCTGGTGACCGCCTGGGGCGCCTCAGTCCCCCTGACCCACCCTGATCGTGTTGCCGACGTCACCGTCGTCGCCGGGCGGTTGCCCCCGGAGGCGTTGCTGCGCAAGCTGGAAGCGGTGCTTGGCTGCCGCGAGGCGCTGGAGCTCAATGTCAAGCCGCGGATCGCCATCGAGGCGCTGACCAGCGCGTTGCACAGCGGCTAGGCCCGGCCGAGTCTAAGTCATCACGATTGTTAAGCTGGGCGGCAGTGCCGGACGGCGTCGCCGCCTTAGCTCAGTCGGCCAGAGCGGCTCACTCGTAATGAGCAGGTCCGGGGTTCGATTCCCCGAGGCGGCTCCACCCCCGGCCTGGGGATTCCCGAACAGTGGAACTCCCCAGGGTCCGGGTGGTAGCAGTTGGAGTAGCAG
>JALZCO010000440.1 GCA_030863015.1 Actinomycetota bacterium | reverse complement strand
CGTGCGCGGGGCACGCCGCTGCCTCGGCGTCCTGCGACCTGCCCGGCGATGAGGACCATGAGCATCACCCAGCCAAAGGCCCCCGGCAGCCCGGCGTGAGCGAACACCACGCCTAACACAGCGGCGACCGCGACCAGTTGGACCCCAGCTCGCGCTGCCGCCACGATCAGCTCACGTGTCAACCTCAGCCGGTGCCGCCACGCCACCGCCGCAGCCAGGGCAACTAGCAGCAGCGAGGCCGCAACCCCGCCCCAGCTCGGCACGTTTAGTTCGTTCATCACCCAGTCTCCAGGTAGCCCATCACGTCGGGACGCCCCGCCCCAACGAGGCGCCCACCGTTTAGAACCAGCACCCAATCGGCGACGTTGCGGACGATGGCGAGGTCGTGGCTGGCCAGCACCACCGTGCCGCCGGCGCTCACGTGGTCGCGGGCAAGCTCGCCGACGAGCGCGGCGTTCAGCCCGTCCAACGCCGAAGTCGGTTCATCCAGCAGCAACACCTCGGGTTCAAGGGCTAAGGCCCGGGCGAGGCATACTCGTTGGGCTTCCCCGCCGGACAGCTCGACTGTGCGCCGCCCGCCAAACCCGACGGGCAAGCCCACCCGCGCAAGCAACTCAGCAATGCGCTGGTCGGACAGGCCGGGGCGGCCCACCGATGTCTCGTCGGCTACTCGGTCGGTAAGCAGTACCGGTCGTTGGGCCACCAACCCGACACGCGCGCGCAGCGCCAGCACGTCAATACTCGTAATCGGCACGTCGCCAAGCAGCACGCGGCCGGTACTGGGCTCTTCCAGCCGGTTAAACACCCGCAAGAGGCTGGACTTGCCGGCCCCGCTGGGCCCGACCACAGCCGTGCACCGGCCAGCCGGGACCTGCCCGGAAACCTCCTCAAGCAGGCGGGCCTGGCCACGGATCACGGTCACCGCGTCCAGGATGAAGCCGTACGTTTCTGTCTTCATGTCCGCATGACTCTGTGATCCTCCGGTACCTGGGAGGGCATCGTCGCGGCCACCAGTGTGCCGTCAGTTCGCAGCACTGCGGGGGCATCAGTAGCAGGGTCGGTGAGGGTCTGGCCGCCGCCGTCGTAGTCAATAAGTTCGAAGGCGGCGGTGCGCTTGATCGGTTCGAGTCGTTGGATCCATTCGGCGCCAGGGCCTTGTGTGGGGTCGACGCGCTCGATCTTTATGGCGACGTAGTCAAGGCTGACCGCCGCTGATGGCGTGTGGGTCTTGGGTCCAGAAGTCCGAAATCACCCAAGGATGACCTTTCGGTAGCTCCACGCGAAGTGAATCGCAGCCGCAGCGCCCGGTGACAGTTGCTCAACTTCCCGTAGCCGGGTGATCGTGTGGCCCTCGAACGGGACTGCGCGGACTGGTATGGCCCCTTCATCGTTGGTTTGCACCGAGTCACAGAAAAGCTCGTCGTACAGCTCCGGCTCGAACACTGCAACAGTCAGCAGATCAGCGCACAGGGTCAACGCATCAAGTGTGAATCCTAAGCAATACACGCGGACTCGCCCGTCCGATAGTGCCTGGTCCATCGTCACGAACGGCTTTAGTCCTGCATAATCAATTGGTTGACCGGTGCCGTCGTGTTCAACGCTACCGAGCAATTCTTCTGAGTACTCTCGTTGGATGTTGCGCCAGATCGAGAAGTCTGCCGCAACCGCCTGCGGAAGGACGCTGGATGGTTGGAAGATGCCCGCCGGCAGCAGGTGCACCATACCGCCGCCGCCGGCCACCCGGCCGCCATCGCGCTGGTGCAGAACCATGCTTGGACTTTCTCCGCCGCGGATCGTCAGTGTGCCGATCGCACCCATAACCGGTCGGCGAGATAGATCGAAGGGGTCGCCGACCAACTTACGAAATGCCAGCCGTCGCCACGACGCGCGACCAACCGCCATGTCACCACGATTGTCACGACTCAGATGATGCATGGCCATCTCATGCGCCATGGCCTCGTTGGTGTCGATTGAGTCGAAGAAGCACATTGCTCCGAACTGGAGCTGCGCCACCGGCATCGTCCAGTCGACACCGACCACTCGAAAACACAGCCGATTCTCAAACAGCCGCGGAGAGGCCAAGTCGCGCACCGCGTGGCTGTAGCGCTGGTACCGCTGCTCCGCAGATGCCAGCGGCCGAACCTGCGCGCTCTCCCCCTCTGAGCCCGTGACCGCTGGTGGGGCGACGTGTTCATCTAGGTCTAGCACCACGGAGTTTAGCGACACGGGTTCCGTGGGAAGCCAGGACGGGTGGGCGATGATCCCCGTTTTTCCAGGCCCGGTACAACGAACTCTGGGTAGAGCTGTTCGGCCGCTGCGGCCAACCTGCGCCGGTAGCCACCTAACATCTGACGCGTCTCGCGCCAACGTCGTTGGTCATGCTCCACGCGGGGATCGAGCGTGCCCGGGGCAGCAACGAGAGTCAGCAGTTCGTCGCAGGAACATGCAGGCGATGTGGGGTTGAGCCGTCGAGGACGCCGGAACCCGAGTTCGTCAACCGCGCACGTGAAGTAGTCCGCCAGCAACCGTCGATAGAACGGCTGCGGCCATTCGACCTCGCCCCGTTCCCAGCGGCCAACGGTTTTCTTGGTGATGTTCGGGTGCTTGCCGTACTTGCGGCCCGCCAGACCGTTGAGTTCATCGGCGAGGTCCTGCTGAGACAAGCCAGCCTGCTCCCGCAGCGACACCAAGTCGACGTTCGGCGTTCGGGTCTCGCTAGGCACAGTCATGC
>JALZCO010000425.1 GCA_030863015.1 Actinomycetota bacterium | reverse complement strand
TGGTCAAGGTCTACAACCGCCGCGCACTGGACGCCGAGCAGGTGGTGGATACCGTGCTCGACCAGGGTGGGCACTTCGCGCACCGGATCGCCGACACCCGACTGCTGCTCGATCAGGCGCTCAAGCGCGACGAGACGGTGCTGCTGGAAGGCAGCCAAGGCACCCTGCTCGACGTCGACCATGGCACCTACCCGTTCGTCACGTCGTCCAACCCGACCGCGGGCGGCGCCTGCGCCGGGTCGGGTATCGGCCCCACGAAGATCACCGCCGTGGTGGGGATTCTGAAGGCCTACACCACCCGGGTCGGCTCGGGACCGTTTCCCACCGAGTTGCACGACGCCATGGGCGAGCGGTTGCGCAAGACCGGCGGGGAGATCGGGGTCACCACCGGGCGCTCCCGGCGGGTCGGCTGGTTCGACGCGGTGATCGGACGCTACGCGGCACGGGTGAACGGGATCACCGACTTCTTCCTGACCAAACTTGATGTGCTGTCGGGTCTGGACACCGTGCCGATCTGCGTGGCCTACGACGTCGACGGCCAGCGCACCGAGGAGATGCCGATGACCCAGACCGACCTGCACCACGCGGTGCCGGTATATGAAGAACTGACCGGCTGGTGGGAAGACCTGTCCCGATGCCGCACCCTCCACGAGCTACCGGCCAACGCTCGAACCTACGTGGCCCGACTCGAAGAACTCTGTGGAGTTCGGATCTCGGCCATCGGAGTCGGTCCCGGTCGCGACCAGACGATCGCGATCCGAGCACCGTAGTCAGCGGGCGAGCATGGCTTCCTCTAGATCGAGCTCACGCAGGGTGCGGGAGAGGACTTGATCGTCGATGCGGCCACTGTCGCGTAAGGCCACCAACGTCTCGCGCTCGGCGGTGAGCATTTCCAGCCGCAACCGGCGGTAGATGACGCTGGGTGCCTCGCCGAGCTCGGTTTCCGGACGCCCCAACCGCTCCCAGACACTGTGACTACGGTGCTCGGCGGCCGTGCGCAGCCGGGTGGTCACCGACTCCGGCATCCCTTCCGAGGCGGCTTCCAGCCGCTGCAGCGCGGCCTGCGTCGCGGCATACATCGCCCCCGCTTCGGCCAGCGCGTCGTCGTAGGTTTCCCTGCCCTCGACCCCGAGGCGGCGGATCACCCAGGGCAGCGTGAGGCCATGTATCAGCAGGGTCCCCACAGTGACGCAGAATGCCACGAACAGGATCTCGGCTCGGCCAGGAAAGGCTGCGCCGGAGCCGGTGACCAGCGGGATCGAGAAGGCCGCGGCAAGAGTGACGACCCCTCGCATGCCGGCCCACGAGATCACCGCCGGGACCTGCCACGGCGGCGCCGGGTCCCGGGCCCTCAACCCCGTGAACAGCACTCGCGGCAGGTAAATCGCCGGAAACACCCAGATCACTCTGGCCAGCACCGCCGCGGCGAGCACTGCGACCGCGGCGACCACCAACGGACCGAGGTCACTCACGCCGCGCACCACCGCAGGCAGTTGCAGCCCGATCAGCGCGAAGACGAACGCTTCGAGCACGGTGTCTGCGGCCTGCCACACCGCTTGGTCCTGCAGCCGGGTGGCGTAACCGGCCTGCGGGGCATGGTGGCCCAGGTATAACCCGGTGACCACCACGGCGAGGACGCCGGAGACGTGCACCTGTTCGGCAAGGGTGTAGGCGGCGAACGGCACCACCAGGCCCACGGCACTTTCCAGCTTGGGGTCGCGCAGCCGCAAACGCGCCTGGTGCACCACCCGGCCCAGTACCGCACCCAGTGCCGCACCACCCGCTCCCACCAGGACGAATTCCCCTATCCCCGCCCAGACCGAGAAGCCGGTGCCGGCGGTGGCCGCCACCGCGACCCCCAGCACGGTCAGCGCGGTGGCGTCGTTGAACAAGCTCTCCCCGGCCAGCACTGTCATCACCCGCCGGGGCAGCCCCAGACGTCGGCCGATGGCCACCGCGGACACCGCATCCGGCGGGGCCACCACGGCCCCGAGCGCGAGCGCAGCACCCAGCGGCAGACCGGGCACCAGCCACCAGGCGACCAACCCGACGCATGCGGTGGTGAACAGCACCAGCCCGACGGCCAGTAGCGCGATCGGCCGGAGGTTCGCCTTGATCTGCAGGGAAGAGCTGCCTAGCGCGGCGGAGTACAGCAGCGGTGGCAAGATCACGTAGAGCACCAGGTCCGGATCGAGCTGGTAGGCCGGGATCCCCGGGATCGCGGAGATGGCCAACCCGGCGACGACCAGCGCCAGTGGTGCCGCCAGGCGCAGCCGTTGACTGACCGCGGTCACCGCCAGAGCGCTGAGCACCAGCAGGATCAGCGGTAAACCCTCCATGGGGCCAGGATGCACTGTGAAGGTCTGTGCCAAGAGCGGAGATATCAGTGCCAGGACGGAGCAGTACATGACCTGCGAACACCTGCAGAAACTACCCAGCCCGGCGCCCCAGGCGCCGAATCCGGCGAGCTGCAGCGACTGCGCGGAGCTAGGCGAGTCGGTGTGGGCTCATCTGCGGATGTGCTTGAGCTGCGGCCATGTGGCCTGCTGCGATTCCAGCCCGCACCGGCATGCCACCGCGCATTTCCACCGCAGCGAGCATCCGGTGATGCAATCGGCAGAGCCGGGTGAGAGCTGGCGGTGGTGCTACCGAGACCAGCGGCTGGTGTGAGTTCCCGGCTGCGCCAACGCCCCGAACTCGGCAGCAGACCTATTTTCGGAACATTCTGCTGTCGAGTCCGGGAACGTGAAAGCAGGGGATCAGATGACGCTGTCGAGGGTTCCGTTCTTGGCTTGGGCAAGCAGATCGCCGAACTGCTCAGGGCTCATCCGTACCCGGGAGCCGAAGTCATCGGTGAGCACGATGCGCTGCTCAGGGGGAGCGGATTCATCGATGAACAATTGGGGGCATCCGCAGCTGCACTGGCCGCAGAAAGTAGCGAGCGGCTGCAAGGAGTCGATCGTGGACATGGCGAACCTCCGATGTCTTTGCCTGACAACTTGAAAGTACTTGCCTAGCTACAATTCGCGTGACCCCTCATCGGGTGGCAACCCTAGGTAGCGTCTCCTGACAGATCTCGGGGACGCCGATCCCTCGTCTGCCGGCGCTAGCTCAGTCGTGAGTGGCAATCAGTGCTATAACACTGTTACGCACTCACGAGCAGCAAGTCCGGGGCGGCCTGCTGCGGCACCGGTGGAGCGAAGGCGTTACCGCGCGCGGAATCCGCGGTGTGTTGCGCCACCACTGCACCTGTGCGGCATTGTCGATACCCGCCATGGCAACGGCGGTGCCGATCCGGCGCATCAAGGGCACCGGACTGGCCAGTGCAAACCAACGACACCAGGGTCGGGATCCTGGGTCAGATAACTGCTGAGATCGACGCGGACCGGCGGCGCTGCGGCACGGTCCGATCGACAGGACCAGGCCGGTCTGCTCGGTGAGTGCGACACAATCCTCGTGCGCCACGACACCGCGCTCGGGATGGTCCCAACGCAGCAACGCCGTCAGCGCCATTATCCGGCCGGCATCGACCGCGTCGGGATCGAGCCGGACCAGCGTTTGGTACACGCGGTGAGTTGGCCGTCGGTATTTATCGGTTTCCGTATCCTGCCCAACTGTGCGAGTCCTCGTCATCGGTGCCGGCGCGCGAGAGCATGCACTGGTACTGGCCCTGTCCAGCGACCCATCGGTCACGGCTGTGGCCTGTGCCCCGGGTAATGCCGGCACTGCCGCGCTGGCGCAGCAGCACGGTGTGGATGTGGCCGATCCATCGGCGGTCGCGTACCTGGCGATGTCCTGGTCAGCTGACTTGGTGGTGATCGGACCCGAGGTGCCGCTGGTGGCTGGCGCGGCCGACGCGGTGCGGGAAGCCGGTATCGCGTGCTTCGGTCCGTCGGCCGGTGCGGCGCAGATCGAGGGATCCAAGGCGTTCGCGAAGGATGTGATGGCGGTCGCCGGCGTGCCCACCGCGCACAGTGAACTGGTCGACAATCCGGCCCGGCTGGAAGCGGCGCTGAGCCGTTTCGGACCGCCGTGGGTGGTCAAGGATGACCGGCTGGCCGCAGGCAAAGGCGTTGTGGTCACCGAGGACCTGGACATAGCCAGGGTTCAGGCGCTGACGCTGCTCGACCGCGGCCACCCAGTGCTGCTGGAGTCCTACCTGGACGGTCCGGAGGTTTCGCTGTTCTGTCTTGTCGACGCCAGTGCTGTGGTACCGCTGTTGCCCGCCCAGGACTTCAAGCGAGTCGGTGAAGGAGACGTGGGCCCGAACACCGGCGGGATGGGCGCCTATGCCCCACTGCCCTGGGCGCCGGAATCGTTGGCTACCGATGTCACCGAACGGATCGCGCGGCCGGTAGTCGACGAGCTGGCTCGGCGCGGTGTCGAATTCTCCGGTTTGCTCTATGCCGGCCTGGCACTGACCGTGCAGGGCCCGCAGGTCATCGAGTTCAACTGCCGCTTCGGTGACCCGGAAACCCAGGCCGTGCTGGCATTGCTGCGCACTCCGCTGGGCGGGCTGCTGTATGCCACCGCTACTGGTGCACTGGCCCAGCAACCGGCACTGCGCTGGGATCCGGGGGCGGCGGTGGCCGTCGTGGTGGCTGCCGAGGGATATCCCGGCACCCCGCGGACCGGCGACGTGATCACCGGGGCGAATGGTGCGGGCGTGTTGCACGCCGGTACCCGCCGCCGCAGCGACGGCGCCGTCGTGTCAGCCGGTGGGCGGGTGCTCACGGTGGTCGGAACGGGCATCGATCTGGCTGCCGCGCGAGCGCAGGCTTACCAGCGCGTCGAGCAGGTACAGCTCCCGGGCGGGCATTACCGCGGTGATATCGGATTGCATGCGACGCGCCGCGAGCCTTGGGCTTCCGGCAAGGGTTAACGCGATAGCCTCCCCGACGATCACTGCGGAAGAAGTGGAGGCCGAGCGAGACGATGGTCATATGCGACCGCCAGGGCGACGAATTGCTGCTGTCGCTGTCACCGGAAGGCGTCCGCTTTCTCCGCGAACAGTGGTCTTGGTTACGCGAGCTGGTGCGCTGGCAACTCGGCGGTTGCACCGACGACCCGCTGTCCCAGCTCACCGGACTACCGGTACCTACCGGTGCTATCGACGGTCGGTTGGCCTACGTCGTGGATTACTGGTGCGGCACCGAGGAGAATGGCCCGGTCCGCCAGGTCTGGGAGGGCTGGGTGCTGCACGACTTGGAGCACAGCCTGTCCCGGGTGCTCGGTACGCTGCCCCGCCACGGCGGCGTGGTCCAGCTACCCGGCCAGGGTTATCCAGCCGCCGCCGAATGGGGCTGGATGTTGGAAACGCTACACGTTGTACTGGACGTCTCCGGCAGGGTAAGTACCCAAGGTGCACCGGAGCGCATGCTGCCCCCGCCCCCGTCTGCGCAGGACACCGACAGCTACCGGCGCAGCCTGCGTTGGTTGGAGATGGTGCTCGACGCGCTGGCGCAGGCAGGCCAGGCAGGGCGGGCGACCCCGGCCGGCGCCACTGACTGACCTCAGCGGCAGGGCATACCTGCCATCAACCCCTCGAGAGGGGCAGGCCATGGTGCGTATACCGGACGAGGTCACGATCACCAGGGAGGCTCGAGAGCCGGTCTGGGATCCGACGCTGGGTATCGCGATCCGCTCCACCTGGCAGGGCACCCCGCGGCACCGGCTGGTCAGTATCGGGGACTCGTTGACACAGGGCTTCGCCAGTGGTGCGGCGTTCCAGACCGATTTATCTTACTCGGCGATCATCGCCTACGAGCTGGGTTGGGATGGGCTGCGCTACCCACGCTACGGCGGCCCCGGCGGGCTTCCGCTGAACATCGAACTGCTGCTGCGCGAGCTGGAGCGGGACTTCGGTGCCCAGCTGAGCTGGTGGGAGTTGCCCATGGCGCTGTTCCGCGGTCGCCAGTTCATGGACCAGGTGGAGGACTACTGGGAACGTGGCCCCGGCGCTGTGCCGCCCGCCCCGACCGCCACCAATCACGTGCTGGGCGTCTACGGCTGGGACCTGCGCGACATCCTGGTCCGCACTGCCGACAGCTCCGCCGCGGAGATCACGCAGCCCAAGGACGACCTGCTATCCCAGACCGTGGAGAACAATGGCGCCCGGGCGGCGTTGCGGGTTCTGCCGCGGGCCACCGAAGCCGACCGGCGGCGCACCCTGCTTGACGCGGCCGCCAGCCTCGGTGATGAGGTTGGGGACGAGGAGACCGGGAGTGATCCCGATCACGGCATCGAGACGCTCGTGGTGTTCGTCGGTGCCAACAACGCCCTGGGGGCTGTCAGCGAGCTACGGGTGGTGTGGAGCGATGCGGGCTTCGACGACCTGGCGCGCAAGGGCGCTTTCACGGTATGGCAGCCCAGCCACTTCATCGTCGAGCTCAACCGGGTCGTCGACAAGGTGCGGGCGATTCGCACCCGCCACGTCATCTGGTGCACGGTGCCGCATGTCACGATCGCACCGATCGCGCGTGGGGTGGCCGGTAAGGTGCGGCCGGACTCACGGTACTTCCCGTACTACACCCGCCCGTGGATCTCCGATCGTGAATTCGACCCCGCCCGCGATCCCGCGATCACCGAGGAACAGGCGCGGGCCGTGGACAGCGCCATCGACCAGTACAACGATGCCATCACCACGACCGTCGCCGATGCCCGCCGGGCTGGCCGGGACTGGTACCTGCTGGATGTCGCCGGAGTGCTCGACCGGCTGGCCTCCCGGCGGTACCTGGACAGCGTGGAGGCCCGTCCACCCTGGTGGCGGCCCTACCCGTTACCACCCGAGCTGGCGGCGCTGCGTCCGGTGCCGGACTCACGGTTTCTCACCAGCGACGGCACCGGGCGGCGCAGCGGGGGGCTGTTCTCGCTGGACGGGATACACCCGACCACGGTGGGCTACGGCATCGTCGCCCAGGAGCTGATCGACATCATGGTTCGCGCCGGGGTGCAGTTCATGGCGCCCGACGGGCAGACCCCGCGCATTGGGCCGATCCGGGTCGACTTCGCCCGGCTGATCCGCCGGGACACCCTGCTGAACCGGCCGCCGACCAACGTGACCGCCGGGCTTGAAGTGCTCGCCTGGGCCGACGAGACGCTCGATCTCTTCCGGCGCGTTGTGCCCTAGTGCCCCGCGTGTCCGGCGCTCTTGTCCGGTGTGTCACGCTCTCCTGCCCGGTGTGTCGGCTCCGCCTGCTCGAATGTGGCACGTCGGAGAACGCGAGGGAAGACGGGAAACGACCGTTCCAACATCTCGTCGGTTGCGGGTCAATGAGCTGCGGAAATAACCAGGCAGCTCGACGACATGACCGGGAAGGACAGCAACTCCCTGCTCGGCGAGAGGCGGGCAAAAGGCGCGCGGTCATCAGTCAGTGGTGCACGCGGCAGCGAATACGGGCGAAAAAGAGCCGCACTCAAAAAATCTGCAACCGTCAAAGGTAATGCGACTGTCCGCTTCGTTGGAAATCACCCAAGTAGGATGGTCGTCCTTTATGGCCGCCGTGGCCAGCTCCTCCGCCAAGACCTCAAGGGTGATCACTGGATACATTCGCCCTTAGGTTTATGCGGGTGTTGACGATGACGGCTCGGGTTCACGGGCCAGCGCAGCGACAAGGCGTCGATGTTGAGATCGAAGGCGGGGGGTTGGTGCCGAACGCGGACCGGCGTGGCGCCGCTGGCGAGGATCATGGCCTCGTAGAGCAACCACGGTGGCTCAGGAAAACGACCTCGTCACCAGGCTCGACCACCGCCTGCATGGGAGCGCCAGGGGCCTGCTCTGCACCGGTGGCTAGGTCACCGCCGCGAAGAACGGACGCAGGGCCCGCTGCACCGCTGCGGCGTGCCTGGCAACGACCATGGTTACCTCCGGTTGGCTCGTGGTGCCTCTCCGGAGGACATTCTGCAAGCCGTGTGATCACTCACCAAGCCAGCGCACTGGCCAGGCCTGGGTAGATGCCGCACATCCAATGACGTCGCCAGCGCGCTTATAGGCTCGTCTGCGCTGAGAGATCAGGTCGTGACGATGTGCACCACAGCCCGACACATCGGGCACCTGAGCGGGACACACCGGGCAGGAGAGTGCGTGAGCGCGCTAGCGTGCTGGGG
>JALZCO010000416.1 GCA_030863015.1 Actinomycetota bacterium | reverse complement strand
CGCCGGTGCCGGGGGGTACCGGGCGGTACTCCCGTGAGCTCACGGCGGCGCTGGCGGCGACCGCGCCGGCCGGCTGGACGGTTGGCAGCGTGGTGGCCCGGCCCGCCGATCTGACCCAGGCCGTGATCCCCGGGGTGGAGGGGCCGCACGTGTTGCCGCTGCCGCGCCGGGCGCTGGTCGCCGCCTGGGATGCCGGCGTCCCACTGTGGCCGGGTGGTGATGCCGTGCATGCCCCGACACCACTGGCCCCACCCGCCCCTCGCCGCGGTTGCGACTTGGTGGTCACGGTGCATGACACGGTGCCCTGGACCCATCCCGATGGGCTGACCCGGCGCGGGATCGGCTGGCACCGCCGGATGATCGGGCGGGCGGCGAGACGCGCAGATGCCGTAGTGGTGCCCACCGCCGCAGTCGGCCACGAGTTGCCGCGATATGTGCACTGCCAGGCGCCGGTTCATGTGGTGGGGGCAGGGGTCAGCCCGGCTGTGACGCGCCTTCCGGAAGACGCTGCCGAGATCGTCACACGGCTTGGCCTGCCGCCGCGTTACGTGCTGGCGGTCGGCACCGTCGAACCGCGTAAGGGGATCGACACGCTGCTTGCCGCCCTGGCCGCGCCGCATGCCCCGGACCTGCCGGTGGTACTGGCCGGTCAGCCCGGCTGGGGGCGGATCGATCCGGCTGCACTTGCGAGTCAGTCCGGGCTGGATCCGAGCCGGGTGCATGTGTTGGGCCGGATCAGCGACCCGGAGCTGGCCGCCGTCCTGCACGGCGCAGCGGTGCTCACGGCACCGAGTCGAGCGGAGGGCTTCGGTCTGCCGCTGCTGGAGGCGATGGCGGCCGGGGTGCCGGTGGTGCATTCCGACGCGCCCGCGTTGGTGGAGGTTGCCGGTGGCGCCGGCGTGACGGTCCGGCGCAACGATCCGGACGCGTTGGCCGCCGCTTTGCATGCGGTGCTGTCCGACTCGACCCGGGCGCAGGACATGGTGCTTGCAGGCCGGCGTCGGGCGCGGCGGTTCACCTGGGAGTGCACCGCGCGCCGGATCTGGTCGGTACATGTTGAGCTACGCCAGACACCGTCACTGAAAGTGCCGTCGTAAGCTCCCTGCGTGTCTGAGCCTCGGGTGCTCATCGACGCGACGGCGGTACCGGCCGATCGCGGTGGCGTCGGCCGGTACGTGGATTGCCTCGTCACCGCGCTGGAAGCGGACGGCGCCGCTCCGATGGTGCTGTGCCAGCCGCGCGACGCCGAACTCTATGCCGGGCTGGCCCCGCACGCTGACGTGCTGCCCGCTGCCGAACAGGTCGCGACCCGGACCGGACGGTTGACCTGGGAGCAGACCACGCTGCCCTGGCTGGCCGGCCGGGTGCGGGCCGAGGTGTTGCACTGCCCGCACTACACGATGCCGCTAGCGGGCCGGGTTGCCACCGTCGTCACGTTGCACGACGCCACCTTCTTCACCGCTGCGGAGCTGCACTCGCCGGTCAAGGCCCGTTTCTTCCGAGGCTGGACGCGAACGTCACTGCACCGCGCCGCTGCCTGCGTCGTCCCCAGCGAATCGGCAGCCCGGGAGCTGGGGCGCGTCGCAGGTCCTGATCACCGGGCGTTGCACGTGATCCACCACGGGGTCGATGCCGACCGTTTCCATCCACCCTCGCCCCAGGAGGTGGGTACGGTCCGCAACCGGCTGCGTCTAGGCGCAACGCAGTACGTGGCGTTCCTCGGCGCACTGGAGCCGCGCAAAAACGTCTCCGCCCTGATCCGTGGGTTCGCCCGGGCTCACAGTGCCCTCGGGAGCAGGCCCGACCCACCTGCCCTGGTGCTGGCCGGGCAACCGGGCTGGGACAGCCACGTGGAGCGCACCCTGCAGGCCGTGCCGCATCGGGTGCGGGTGATCCGGGCCGGTTATCTTCCGTTGGGCGAGCTGTCCGGTTTCCTGGGTGGCGCGGCGGTGGTGGCCTACCCGTCGTTGGGGGAGGGGTTCGGGTTGCCGGTGCTCGAGGCAATGGCAACCGGCGCGGCGGTGCTCACCACGCGCCGGTTGGCGATCCCCGAGGTGGGTGCGGACGCAGTGGCCTACTGCGGTGTCACAGCCGAGGAGATCGCCACCGGAATCCTTGACCTGATCGATGACCCGGCCCGCAGAGCCGAGCTCTCGGCCGCCGCACAGCGGCGCGCGAAGGACTTCTCCTGGGCAGCGAGCGCGGTACTGCACCGGCAGGCCTACGGTCAGGCCGCTGTGACGCACCGGCGATCCCGCTAGCTTCGCCGGGCCGTCCCGGGTGCAGAATCGGGCGCTGTGAGCCCCCGCTATTCCTACGGCCAGGAACTCGCCGTCGTCACGGTGACCTACTCGCCCGGCGACACGCTGGAGGCGTTCCTGGATTCGATCGGCAAGGCAACCAGCAGGCCGCTGCAGGTGTTGCTGGCCGACAACGGATCTACCGACGGAGCCCCGGAGCGCGCGATGTGCCGCGACGGTGTCGAGTTGCTGCGCATCGGGGAGAACGTCGGATACGGCAGCGCCGCCAACCGTGCGGTTGCCGAGTTCGGACCGGAGGTGGGCTGGGTGGTGGTGGCCAATCCGGACATCGAGTGGCACCCCGGTAGCCTCGACGAGCTGCTCGCGGCCGGGGATCGGTGGCCGAGGGCGGGCGCATTGGGGCCGTTGCTCCGTCAGCCCGACGAGACGGTGTACCCGTCGGCACGGCTGCTGCCCGCACTGGGTCGCGGTATCGGGCATGCGTTGTTCGGCGAGGTGTGGCCGGGTAATCCGTGGACCACGGTCTATAGGCAGTCCAACACCGCCTTGGGTGAGCGGACCGCGGAGTGGTTGTCTGGATCCTGCCTGCTGTTGCGCCGGGCCGCGTTCGAGTCCGTCGGCGGGTTCGATTCCCGCTACTTCATGTACTTGGAGGACGTCGATCTCGGGGACCGATTGGTTCGTGCCGGGTGGCTCAATGTCTACGTGCCGACCGCGGAGGTAACCCACCTCGGGGGGCACGCCACCAGCCGGGTCTCCGAGCTGATGCTCGCCGAGCACCATCGCAGCATGTACCGCTACCTCGCCGACCGGCACGTCGGTCCACTGCGTGCTCCACTGCGGCTAGCACTGCGAGCCGGGCTGGCCGGCCGGTCTCAGTTGGTGCGTCGCGCAGCCCGGCGTGGGTGAGCCTCGCTGAGTGCGCGTAGTGGCTAACGTCGGAGCTGGATCGACGGAACGGTAAGGCCGAGCAGATTGTCGAACACCGGGCTGCATGCGCGGACGTCCTGTCCCGTAGTCGGCGTCGATACCGCGTTCGGTCAGCAACTCTTCGACGTCGCAGTACGAAGGCCCGAAGCGCGGGTGCCAGCGCACCTCAACCAAGATCACATCTGACGGGAACCGGACGTCCTGCGACCCCGAATCGCCGGGACGTACTGGACGACGGCGACGACACCCTCGGCACGGCCTGGCCGCGTGGACCACACTAACCCCGACTCACTCGTCGGTAGACGCGAGCACAAACGAGCATATGCACGTGCATTTGAGTTTGTGCCCTGCGCGGTCTTGCATTGGCATGTACGCTGCGCGTTGCCGAGGTGCGCGTGACGGCCGTTGACGACGTGTTCAGTCTCCCGGCCCCATGCGTTTCTCTGGGAGGAGCGAGGCCATGATCGGCGAGAAGTGGTCTGAAACAGCACCGTGCCCCGCTGGAGCGCTGACCATCACAGCGGTGCTGAGCCGACCTCAGCCCGACACGACAGTGTGCACCGTAACCGGCACCTTGAACACGGACACAGCGCCGGTTCTGAGAGATGCACTCGTCGAGGCACGGCGCGACGACAACGCCCACCTGGTGATCGACCTGTCAACTATCACATCTATGGATATGGATTCGGCCGGTCTATACACTCTCCTCGAAGCTTGCTTTAAGCATGAGATTAATGGCGGCGGTCACCTGGCAATCGTAGTTGATTCTCACACCCAATCCGTCCCTGAGCTGTATGTCGTTGCACTAGAGGTAACTTCTGACTTGCACCACAACCTGGTTGACGCGCTCCACGCCTGCGCCGACGCTGATGCAAGCAATGCCCAAAGGGGGAATAAAGGAAAAGCGCCAATCGAACCGGCGCTTGTACGTCCCACACGTGCCCAACTCACCGCAGCCCGGGTGTCGACAGATGAGGGGATGGTCGCACAGAGCAGCTAAGGCGTATCGCCCCGGCCATCCACAACCACGCAGCTTATCCCACGTTGTACTCCGGCAAGCGGCCGCCGGAGCGGGGCAGTGGTGTAGAAACTGTCAGGCACCGATGGCTGACTTCGTGAGCCCCTGTTCTGAACAGCACGTCACCTTGGCGAATAAAACACCGAAGGAAAGCTCTCACCGCCCAGACGGCCAGCACCGATGCTCTGTCCGGTATCCGCGCCGCGGTCGAACGCTGCATCACTCACCCCAAGAACCGTAAGGTGCTGGCCACCGGATACCGCCTACCCCTCTGCCCCACCGCAGGGACCGCACTCGATCCTACCCGACTCAACTGCGTCAGATCTTGATGATGCTCCGAGGTGTACGAATTTTTGTGGTGAAGCGCAAGGCCTGACTGGCTCAATATTCACAGCTCTCGGAGGATGTTCCTTAAAAACGTGATTGTTTCGGCAGGAGACTTGTCCTGGACGCACAACCGATCCATGACCATCAAGTAATGCTCGACATCCTGGATCTTGTCCAAGTAAAGGGCGCTGGTCAGGTGCTCAAGGTAGACGACGTCCGGCAGGTCGGGTTCGGAAAACCGTAAGATCGTAAACGGACCACCTGCCGCGGCGTGTGCACCAGAATGGATCGGTATCACTTGGAGTGTGACGTTGGGCAGCTCGGCCATCTCGATCAGATGCTGAATCTGTGCACGCATGGTGGAATGCCCATCTGTGCGCCATAGTGCCGCCTCGTCGATCACGGCCCACAGGTTGGGCGCATTGGGTAGGGTAAAAATTTCCTGACGCGTTATCCGCAGTGTGACGCGGCGCTCAATATCGTCAGCGGATGCGCTGGGATAGTCAAGCTGGATGATTGTGCGGGCGACCTGCCGGGTTTGCAGCAGGCTGGGCACGAACTGCGGTTCATACATGCGGATGACCGAACTAGCCTGCTCCAAGCCGAGGTACATTTCGAACCAGCTCGGCACGATGTCACTGTACTGATGCCACCAACCCGGTACGTTCGCCCGCCGAGCCAACACCAGGAACGCTTCTCGCTCCTGTGCTTCGGTAATGCCGTAGAAGGTGAGCAGATCGGCCACGTCGCGCTCCTTGAAACCAACCCGCCCCAGTTCCATGCGGCTGATCTTGGCGTGAGACGCTCGGATTGCGGAGCCGGCTGCCCCGGCAGTGACGCCACGCGCTTCACGAAGTCGACGTAGCTGAGCACCCAACATGATGCGCAGCGCAGTCGGCCCTTGCGATCGTATCAAGGACTGGCCGACGAGCGGATCCCGACTCGACCAAGGCGCGCCCACGTCATTCCTCCTAGGAGCCAGTACCGCTACGAATGCGGGCTCACTGTAGACCGGCAGTCAGGCAGTCGTACCGCGGCGCGCCGTCAACATTGCAGATCAAGAATTTGCCTTATCATCTCTTCGAACAGCGCAGCCAGCGTACAATTGACGATCTGTGGCGTCTTCACCAACTTCGATCGGCTCCGGTTTGGTGCGCCCCGCCTGAGCGGCAAGTTACCGACTCGGCGACCGAGAAAGATGGTCACATACTCGTTCCATCTCCATCCCTTTGTGTGCAGGTGAACGCCCTTCACATGAAGATTACATTTAGAAGCACCGCGTGCGCCTGGCTGGACAGTGGTCGGTTGGCGGAGCCACGGCGTTTGCTTTGGTCGCGCCCTATGAGG
>JALZCO010000414.1 GCA_030863015.1 Actinomycetota bacterium | reverse complement strand
CAGGAGTTCCCCCGCGGCAACGCGGGTCCATTCCTGCGCGCCTGCGAGGAAGTCACCGACCGAGACGATCGCGGTTGCGGTGTACTTGTGGTGCAGGTACATCATCGCCTCGAGGTGATCGCGGCATCGACCCAGATGCCTTGCCAGCTCGTCGCCGGACAGCGCGGCGGGATCAACGTCCTGGATCGCTAGGTGCTTGACGATCGCCGCGGGCTTGTCGACCCTGTCCCACTGATCAAGATCCTGACGCCAGAGCTTCTCCTGGAAGGCGTGAACCGACGTCGCGAGCCGGGCCTGCATCTCGGCTTCGGTGGCGGACCCGTCGGCGCCGAACATGGTGGGTCGGATGTAGACGAACCCGTTGACGATCGCCAGCCTGAGGTGGTCGAGCAGCAGCCCGTAGCGGGCGGTACTTTCGGCAAACCCGCGACGGAAGCCGGCCATGGATGCCGCTGCGGCAAATCTCGTGATCGGTCTCTGGAAGTGCGTTGACTCCAACTCCCACGTTCCGTCGCCGGGTGCGCCGAACACAGGGTCGTCGCGCACTCTCTCCTCGGTCGTGGGCAACGTCGCCGTGCTGTCACCGATCACCTTGGTCATGGACTTCTCCTCGTCGAGGCCACAGGTAAGAGGGGCGACGCGTGGTGGCTGATACACCCGGACTCGCGGCTGGGTGCGGATCCCGTGCCGTACCGCTTCCGCCGGCGTCCGGGTGGACCTTTCGAGCAGCGCGTCTCTTACTTGTAGAAAACGTACGTGCCCGGCAAACGCAGCGACAGACGCCAGTCAACTACTGAATGTGTCGTCCTGCGTCACGGCCGCCACCCAAGGCCGCAACTCCCTGGCCCGGGATCCCCGAGTACTCGAGACGATCAGCTGACACACCTTTGGTGCGGGCGAAGGGAGAATGCAGCGCAATGAGGGGCAGGTGGGACGGCCCGGCTCCAAGCCCAGGCGCGCGCTGGTCGGCTGGCACAACGCCGGACGGGGCGACGAGTTGTAACCGGTCATCGCATCCTCCCAGCTTGCTCTGAGGGGCAGGAGCTTGTTACGCCTTATCCGGCGGGGTCTGGGACGATGTGAGGCCGGGTCGTCGTCGCCACGCCCCGCTCTTCGCCGGACGACCAACGCGGCGTCAGTTGCAACGCACCTGCCGGGCGCGACCGCTTGAATGATGTATCTCGAACACCTTGAATCGTTCAGAGGAGGTGCGTTCAGTGTCATCTGCAACAATGGTTCCGCACATCACTGCACACGCCGGCATTCTTTGGTTGCTACGCACGATCGCGACGATCAATGTCACGCTCTTCGCGCTCCAAGGTCTCACTGGAGGTGAGTACCTTGTCGGCGAAGATGAAGCCATGACGCTGCACGGTGCTTTCGCCATTTCCATTCACGTCGCTACGGGTCTCCAGACCCTTGCTGCAGCGTGGCTGTGGCGGATCTACCGAGCACCACTATGGCCCGCGCTGCTCAGCGTGATCGCGTTCGCGGTCAGCTTCGGGCAAGCGGCGCTTGGCAGCAGTGGAACCCTTAACGCGCACTTGCCGCTAGCCATGGTGCTGCTCGTGATTGTCGTCCTGGTGCTGGCTTGGGCATGGGCTCGACCGATCCGTGGCGTTGCGGGACCGTAGCGCGCAACGACATCACCCGGCTAGTACGGTGCCCACTCGTGCTGCTGCGTCGCCACTGCCGGAAGGAAGCACCATGACCACGGACGTGCGCGATCGGACCGCCTGGGCCGATGAGGTACTCGCTGACGTCCGTGACCTCGACGAGGTCCGCGAACCCGACAAAGACGCCCGAGCGCGGGCCGCCAAACTCAGCCTGCCTGACCTGCGCGGTATCCGGGATCGCGATCCCAACGCACCTCATCCTTGGCGGTCGGTGTGATTCCCACCGATAACTACTCGAGTCGTCTGGGGGAACGGGTCCGCCTAGTCGTGCTGCACACCACCGAGGGCGCCAGAGACGTCGACAGCCTCGGCGCATATTTTCAAACGGGCACCGACCAGGCCTCGTACCACGCCGCGTTCGACGATCACCGCGCCGAGACATACGTTCCCTACAGCGCAGCTGCCTGGTCCATCCGTAATGGCAATCAGGAGTCCGATAACGCCGCGTTCTGCGGATTCTCTGCGTGGGATCGCGCCGAGTGGCTGCGTCATCCTCGGATGCTGCAGCTCGGTGCCGCGTGGGTTGCTGACCGCTGCATGGCGCGAGGTCTGCCTATCCACCGGCTGTCCCTGGCGGACACCGCCGCTGCGCTGCGCGATCCCAGCCATCCCGGTGGCGTGATCATGCACCGCGATTACACCTATGCCACCGGTGACGGTACTCACACCGATGCCGGAGACGGTCTGCCGTGGGACGTCATCCTTACTCGCGCACATCAGATCGCTGGACAACCAGTACCGACCCGACGACGAAGGGACGAGGACAACGCCGTGGAGCTGCCACCCACCAACGCTCGCATCGACAAGCAGATCCCCACAGATGTCGTGGGCGGCTGGTGTGGCGCTGCGAACATCTTGCTGACCGCCAACACCGACGGCAACAAGGGCAGTGCCCGCGTGTACGGCATTTACGCCGTTGCCGACCGCGGCTCCACTCCACCCGATGTGCGCACCGTGCTGTCCAACGCCGGCGGACAGGTGTTTGTCCAGTGGTGGCCGGCCAAGTACCCGCTTCCCAATGGCACCACTAGCGTGATCGTCAACTATGCTGCCCCGGCCGGGATGGTCGCCCGCGTCGAATATGAGCGGTGAGCGCAACGACGCAATCAGTGCTACCGGTCATCGGTTCGCCGACCAGTTCGACGCCGGCGTCGCGCATCTGCTCGAGCGCGGTGCCGGTGGTCTCCGGTGCCACGCCAGCGGTGAGGCCGAGTAGCACACGGGCGGCGAATCCTAGGCGCACGGCGTCGAGTGCGGTGGCCCGCACACAGTGGTCGGTGGCGATGCCCACGATGTCGACGGCACCGACCTTGCGGTCCCGCAGCCAGACACCGAGTGGCGTGCCGTCGGTGGACGTGCCCTCGAAACCGCTGTAGGCGGGTTGGTGGCTGCCCTTGCTGAACACGGCTTCAATGCAGCTGGTGTCCAGGTGGGGGTGGAACTCGGCGCCCTGGGTGCCGACCACGCAGTGCGGTGGCCAGGAGTCGACGTAGTTCGGAGTTTCGGAGAAGTGGGCGCCTGGGTCGACGTGGTAGTCGCGGGTCGCTACCACGTGGGCGTATGAAGCCCCGGTGACGATGTAGTCGCTGATGGCCGTGGCCACGTCAGCGCCTCCGGGGACAGCGAGGCTGCCGCCCTCA
Source organism: Actinomycetota bacterium (assembly GCA_030863015.1). Lineage (GTDB taxonomy): Bacteria > Actinomycetota > Actinomycetes > Mycobacteriales > Pseudonocardiaceae. The sequence continues at coordinate 4,200 of JALZCO010000414.1, read as the reverse complement.
CAGAAGTCGTTCTGCACGTCGACGATGAGAACTGCCCTGTTGAGCGGCTGATGAGTTGTCAGCTTTGCCTCCGGCTCGGCAGGGAACAAAGTCGTGGTGCGCGGTCGAGTTTACCGGGTCGGCGGCTGGACGAGCCCGGTTTGGTAGGCGGCGGCCACCGCCTGCGCTTTCTCTCGAACCCCGAGTTTCATCATCACCCGGGCAAGATGTGTCTTGACGGTGGCTTCACTGATGAACAACTCTACGGCGACATCGGCGTTGGACATCCCCCGAGCCATCAGGGTGAGCACTTCCCGCTCGCGTGGGGTCAGCTGGGCCATCTCCGCTGGAGTGGGGGTGTGCGGCTCAGGCCGGGCGTTGAACTCGTCGATGAGCCGGCGGGTGACGGCGGGATCTAGCCACGCCTCACCGCTGGCTACCGCGCGGATCGCAGCGACGATTTCGGTGGGGGCGGCATCTTTGAGCAGGAAACCCGAGGCGCCGGCCCGCAGTGCGGCATAGACGGCCTCATCGATGTGGTAGGTCGTGAGGATGATAACCCCGATGAGCTGGCCATTCTGCGCGGTCAGACCCTCATCAATCACGGCGCGGGTCGCGGCAACGCCGTCGGTTCCCGGCATGCGTACATCCATCAGCACCACGTCCGGACGCTGAGCGCGGACCTGCGTCAGGGCTTCCTGCCCATCAGCGGCCTCGGCGACGACGGCGATGTCGTCCTCGGCGTTGACCAGCATGGCGATGCCGGCTCGTACCAGCGGCTGGTCATCGACTACCACAACTCGGATCACGGTGACACCTTCCTTGACCCGCTTCCTTGGCTGAATCTATTGGTGGTGGTCGAGCAGTATCCGCTGCGGGGTGTCCGCGAGCGGCAGCGCCGCGGTCAGCCGGTAGCCACCGTTGTGATGAGGTCCTGCGTGCAGGCGCCCACCGGCCGCGTGCGCCCGTGCGCGCAGGCCGATCAGGCCACGACCCACCGATAACGCCTGCCCACGGTGTGCCGCCGCAATGTTGATGTCGTTATCGATTTGGATTATCAGGCTGCGGGCTTCCCAGACCAGCCGCAGCTGCGGATGGGAATCCATGCCGCCGTGCTTGAGAACGTTGGTCAGACCTTCCTGCACGATCCGGTACGCGGCTAGATCGATACTCGCGTCCAGGCTGCGTGGTGTGCCTTCGACGTGGACGGCGACCGGCATTCCGGTGTCGCGTAACGAGGCAAGCAGTGCGGTTATATCTGCGAGTCCGGGTTGGGGCCCGAGATCGTCGATTTCCTCGGCGTCATCATTGACGGGCTCGCTGGCCTCCAGCACACCGAGTAGGCGTCGTAACTCCGCCATCGCCTGTTTGCCGGTGGTCTCGATGTTCGCCAACGATTGGATGACCTGGGGGAAGTTGGTGTTGGCCACCCGAGCTGCCCCAGCGGCCTGCAAGACGATCGCAGTCACTGCGTGAGAGACGATGTCGTGCAATTCTCGGGCGATCCTGCTTCGCTCCGCGACCACCGCTTCCCGCACCGTTTCCCGCTCGCTCTCCAGGCGTTGAAGGTGCTGGTGGATGTTTCGGGTCACGCGGCCCGCACCCCACGCCCCGACAGTCACGATGACAAGTATTATGGCATTGGTAATCAGTACCTGCAGTTGTACGGAAGGGGCAGAGTCAGCGTAGACTCTGAGTCCTAGGGTGGCGTCGGCAAGCCCGAGCGGAATGAAGGATGCCAGCAAGGCCAGCAGCGAGGTTTTCCTGCTTCGATGAACGGCAACTGCATGCAGGGCAGCCGGGACTCCTACGACAGGGGTAAAAAGGGGCATGATCGGCCAGGCGGCCACAGTGAGCACGCATAACGTGGCAAAGACAGCCAATGGCGCTCTGTTTCGCCAGATCAGAGGTACCAGCATGGCCAACCCGTACAGCCACACGAAGATCAGCCATGGCTTGGCCCCCACCTGAGTCAATTGAAACCATGCAGAAAAAAAGAGGCTATTTAGCACAAAAAGTGCTGGCAGTAGAAACGCGTCCCATCTTGCCGATGGTGGCAAGTGAATACTTCTCGGCACCCAACCCGGGATTTTCATCGGGTTCCCTTACTGTAACAGGTGGCCAGCGTTACGGCCCACCTCCCCCGGGCTGTCTCTACCGCCAAACTCACGATGGTACTTGGTCTATAGCTGGCTCTTCAGCTGGATCGGTTGTAGAGTTTTCATCTAAGTGTGCAAAGGATGGATCGGGACAGACACCGGGTACATCTCCCCGGCAAGGCGGAGGAGGATCAAAGGCAGAGACCGTATAGTTATCCGTGGACGCTGGTGCGGCTGTCGCAGTAGATGCGCCTGCGAGGAGAAAGGTGGCACTGAGGAGAAATCCTGCAAACACTTTCATGGCGCGTTGGCATGCCGAGCGCGCATGTGCGCTTCTCGGTGCCCCACTCGTCAGAGGCGTCCCACGGCTGATCATCGTGTTCTTCTCCTTGGTGGCAGCGCGCGTCACGCGCGACTAGCCAATTCGCCGCTATTGTCCCACTTGCCTCAGTTGTAGGCAACCCATCATAGGAGATGGCGGTGTGTCGTTTCTTAGTGGGTCAGCCACTGTCATCCCACAGATGTAGGAATCCTCCCGGGATACATCGTTCGATGTACCCGGGCTACGTGGCCGTGAGTAGCTCCGCGGTGGTCTAGATGCCGTGATCAGCTCCGCGTTCCTCGTGATCTTCTACAGTGCGACTTGGGGGGCGGTCGCTGCAGTGATCCGGTCGTGCTGAAACTCCCCGCCCATCCACTCGGTCCAGTACCGGAGGCGTTCGGTGATCTTGCTGGTGACCGCCATCGATTGAACCTGCGTATTGCTGCCGTATTCAGAGCGAGTTTTTGACGTCAGCACGGTATGCAGCCGATTCAGCGCCCGGTGCTGCGCCACCCGGACGGCGCCGGGTGCTGAGCCCACGGCTTCAGCGGTCTCCTCTACAGACAGTCCCACCACGACCCGCAGGACCAGAATTTCCCGCTGTCTCTTCGACAAGGTGCCCAGCAGCGTGGCCATCCGCTCGGCCGCTTCTGCCTGCATCAGCTGCACCTCAGGACCGTCGACCGGTTCGGAGGTATCGGGAACCTCCGGGAATGGCTCGGCACGATTGCGCGCCGCTGATCGGCGGGCATCTGCCACCTTGTGCGCGGCGATCCCATATACGAAGGCGAGAAACGGCCGGCCCTGGTCGCGGTAACTGGGCAGCGCCGTGAACACCGCGAGACACACCTCCTGGGCTACGTCATCCGCCGACCCGAATGACTTCTCCTGGCTGCCGACGCGGGCGCGGCAGTACCGCAACACGAGAGGACGGATCCAGCGGAGCACACTCTCGACGGCACCTCGATCGCCATCAAGGGCAGCACGAACAAGGACATCGAGGTCGTCCCCGGTTGTACTTTTGGGTCGACCCTGACGATGAGAAAGTAGGGTCGCATTACTGGACCGATCGGTCAGTGGCTGGACATCGTCGACTACGTGGCTTTTGCCTGGAGCCAACGACGTCTGCACGTCCCATGGTGAAAGCGTAGCCACTGGGTGCCCCTTCGCTGATTGATCAGCCACCGTGTTGGAGTGCGGCGGTATTGCCGATACTGTTGGTAAAGACCGGTGCGGGAGCAGCAGTCTTGCTTGGCCCTTAATATGCCGGACCCGCAGGGACCGGCCATCCCTTCTACGGATCATCTTCGGCGTACCCCAGGTCATGCAGACCCGGTACATCAGATGAGGTAGTGCCCGGATACTCGCTACCCCTGTGGGGTTATCACTGCTGTCCCACCGGCGGAGTGACACCGCATCAACCTGTTCACCGGTTCTTGGCCAAGTCGTCACCCATGCGCTCCGACGCAGGCCACCAGTGCAGTTGTCAAAGACTCCAGAATCAGCGAGCGATCAGGAGGTGAGGCATGCCCGGTTCAACACGAGGGGCCACCATCAGGGTCGCGCCCGACGAGCCGGGTAGTGGTCTACATGTGGGCGACGACGAAGTCTTCGACTACGTCTACAAGTTCGTTCCGACGGGCGGATGGTGCCCACCGACGGCCCCGGGAGCGTACGCAGAACCGGCAGCTGCTCGACTCCGGCACGTTGTATGTCGCGAGGTCACCGGCAACAGCCCGTACGCCCAGATCGACGGCTCGGGGCTGCCGCCCGTCGGCGGCGCGTTCGACGGCACCGGCG
>JALZCO010000397.1 GCA_030863015.1 Actinomycetota bacterium | reverse complement strand
TGGCAGCCCTGCTAGGGACCCTGTCGGTCGCCATGGCCGGCTGTGGTGCTGGCAACACCGCCGCACCTGGTGGCCAGGAATCGGCCGGTGGTGCGGGCGCCGTGGCGACCACGTGTGAGAACCCCCCACAGGCCAGGCCGAGCGGGCAGCCGAGCATCGCACCGTTGAAGATCGGCACGTTGTTGCCGGAGACCGGTAGCCTTGCCTTCCTCGGCCCGCCCGAGTTCGCCGCGGTCGAGGTCGCGATCAAGGAGATCAATGCGGCCGGCGGGGTGCTGGGCAACCAGGTCACCCACCTCCGGGGCGACTCCGGTGACGACAAGACCGACACGGCGAACCAGACCGTCGACCGCCAGCTCGGGCAGGGCGCCCAGGTGATCGTCGGCGCCGCCTCCTCCGGAGTCACGAAACTGGTGATTGACAAGATCACCGGTGCGGGAGTGGTCGAGTTCTCGCCCGCCAACACCTCTGACGAGTTCACCTGCTGGGCCGACAAGGGCCTGTACTTCAGGACCGCCCCGCCAGATGCGCTACAGGCCCAGGCGCTGGCGGCACTGATGGCCACTGACGGTGCGCAACGTATCTCCATCCTGGCCCGCAACGATCCCTATGGCAGCGGTCTGGCCGACAACATTGTGAAGAACCTGCGGGACGCCGGTATCCCGCAGAACCAACTTCAGAAGATCATTTATGATCCGAACGCGACGTCCTACAACATCGAGATCGATGACGTCAGGCAGTTCAATCCGGACGCAATCGCGGTGATCGGCTTCGACGAGTCCAAAAAGATCATCACTCGGATGAGCGAGGTGCAGATCGGTCCCGGCCAGAAGCTGGTCTACGGTACCGATGGCAACATGGGCAATGCGCTAGGCCTGGGTCTGCCTCCCGGACTGCTCGACGGAATGAAGGGCACCACCCCGCTGACCGAACTGTCGACCGACTTCCAGCAGCGGCTCCGTGCCGAGGACCCCCGCCTGGTGGACAACAACTACGCCGGCGAGGCCTACGACGCCGTCGTGATCACCGCGCTGGCCGCCGAGCAGGCGAAGTCGACCAAAGGGGTGGACATCGCCTCGGAGATCAATGGGATCACCAAGGACGGCGAGAAGTGCACCACCTTCCGCCAGTGCCGGGACATCATCGACAGCGGTGGCAATCCCGACTACGACGGAGTCACCGGCACCCTGGATTTCACCGCTGCCGGTGAGCGCGCCGTCGGGTCCTACGGAATCTTGACATTCAACTCCCGGAACCAGATCGACGACACCGCCACCCAGTACCGCATAGTGGGCCTGGACCGCTGACTGCTGGAGCATCGACGGGCTCTACGCCCCAACCCACCCGAAGGCCCCACGGCAGAGCTATCGTGCCTCGCTTGCTCCGGCCAACGTGCCCAGGTAGAGCTCGATGACCTTGGGGTCGTTCATCAGCGCCGGGCCGGTGTCGGTGTAGGCGTTGCGGCCTTGGTCGAGCACGTAGCCTCGGTCGCAAATCTGCAGGCAGCGCCGGGCGTTCTGCTCGACCATGACGATCGAGATGCCAGCCGCATTGATTTTCTTGCAGCGCACGAACACCTCGTCGGCGAACATCGGCGACAGGCCCGCGGAGGGCTCGTCGAGCAGCAGGACCGATGGTTCCATCATCAGCGCTCGGCCCATCGCGACCATCTGGCGCTCTCCGCCCGACAACGCCCCGGTCTTGGTCTTGCGCCGGTCCCGCAGCAGTGGGAACAGTGAGCACACCAGGTCGAACCTGGTGGTGAATGCGCGCGGCCGCAGGTACCCACCCATTTGCATGTTTTCTTCGATGGTCAGCGAGGGGAACACATTGTTGTTCTGCGGCACGTAGCCCACGCCCCGAGTCACGAGCACGTGTGCCTTGGCCGAGGTGACGTCGACGCCGCGCAGTGCGACGCTGCCGCCACGCACCGGGATGAGCCCGAACATCGCTTTGAGCAGCGTCGACTTACCGGCACCGTTGGGCCCGATGATGCCGACGATCTCGCCCTCGCGGAGGAAGAAATTGCAGTCCTCCAGGATGTTCACGCCAGGCAGGTATCCGGCCACCAGATCATCGGCCCGCAACAGCGCGCCCTGGGCGAGTTCGCGGTGCCGCTGCCGGGACGCGGCGAGCTGAGCGGAGGATAGTCCACTAGCGGTCACGGTCGGTTCTCCCGGTGTGCGACGGTCGAAAGGTCCTCGCCGTGTTCGATAGCCGCCTCGAGCTCGCTCTCGATCTCGGCGACGAGTACCGCCGTCTGTCCCACTGGGTTGCCGTCGGCGTCGAACTCCAGTGCCTGGTCATGGTGCGCACCCAGGTAAGCGTCGACAACAACCTTGTTGGACGACAGCGCGTCAGCCGGACCCTCGGCGATCACCCGGCCTTGGGCCATCACCACCACCCAATCGCTGATATCCCGGATGACATCCATATCGTGCTCGACGAACACCACGGTCATGCCGTCGTCGCGCAAGGACTTGACATGCTCGAGAAGGCTCTCGGTCAGCGCGCGGTTCACCCCGGCCATCGGTTCGTCGAGCATCACGACGGTCGGCTCCATCATCAACGCCCGAGCCATCTCCAGCAGCTTGCGTTGCCCGCCGGACAGGGAGCCGGCGAGATCGTGGGCCTTGGCATCGAGCTGGAACCGGGTCAGCAGCTCCATCGCCTTTTCGGTGTTGGCCCGCTCTTGCTCTGCCCACCCGCTGAACAAGGCGCCGAAAAACCGCTCCCCGGCCTGTTCCGGCGCGCCCAACCGCATGTTGTCCAGCACGGTGAGTTTGGCGAGCGCTTTGGTGAGCTGGAAGGTGCGAACTACCCCGCGACGGGCTACCCGATGCGGGGAGAGCCGGGACAGCGAGGCTCCGTCGAAGGTCCAACGGCCGGTGTTGGGCCGGTCGAACCCGGTGAGCAGGTTGAACAGCGTGGTCTTACCGGCTCCATTCGGGCCGATCAGCCCGGTGATGCAGCCCCGCTGGAATTCCAGGTGGGCCACATCAACGGCCCGCAGACCGCCGAACGAGCGGGTGAGTGAATCGATCACCAGCACCGGGTCGGGTTTGGCGACACCAGGCTCGGCGGGCACCCCGGCCAACGGATGCTCAGCGCGCATCGAGCAGCACCTCGCTTTTCTTACCGAAGATGCCCTGCGGTCGGAACGCCATGAGCAGTATCAGGGCGACCCCAACCAGGATAAACCGGATCGCACCGACATCTTGGTCATCGATGAAAGTGATCAGCGGTTGGCCGCCCGTGGTGGCCTGGCGCAGGAAATTGTCCGTAACGGCGAGCACGAACCAGAAGATCATCGAGCCGATGACCGGACCGAACACTCGGCCTGCCCCGCCGATAATGAGCGCCGCGTAGGCGAAAAAGGTCTGCGGTGGTGAGTAGAAATCCGGCGTGAGCGATTGCGTCGTGAGCGCGAAGACGATCCCGCCGACCGCTCCGAATACACCACCCAGCACCAAAGCTTGCATCTTGTATGCAAAGACATTCTTGCCCAGTGCCCTGGCCGCGTCCTCGTCCTCCCGGATCGCTTTCAGTACGCGGCCCCATGGGCTGCGCACCAGAAGGAACACCAGGAGCAGCGACAGGCCGACCACAGTCCAACCCAGGCACATCGACCACAGCGTTTGGCCCAGGAAACGTACACCGAAGAAGTCGTAAAAGCGCCCATTGTCGAATGGGCTGAGCTGGCGAAAGCTGTCACCATAGCCGGTAAGGCCCTGGGTTCCGCCGGAGATACCGGTCATCGAGGTCGATCGGGTGATCAGCCGAAGGATCTCAGCAGCCGCGATCGTCACAATGGCCAGGTAGTCAGCCCGCAACCGCAGTGTCGGAATCCCCAGTAGCAGTGCGAGCACCGCGCCGGCGACCATCCCCACCAGCGCGCCCAACCACAGCGGAAGACCAAAGTTCACCACCGCGATACCCATGCCGTATCCGCCGACCAGGGCGAAGCCGATCTGTCCGAAGTTGAGCAGACCGGTGTAACCGAAATGAATGTTCAACCCGATCGCGAGCAGCGCGAAAAAGATCGCCGAGGGTCCGACCAGCGCTGCGATGCCGTTGGTGAGCAGGTTCGAGACGTCGATCATCCGCTCATCCGATCCGCGCGCGGCTGCCGAGCAGACCCTGCGGTTTGATCACCAGGATGACGATGAGAACCGCCAGCCCACCCAGGTACTTGAGGTCGACTGGGATGACCTGGGTCGAAGCCTGCACCAGTACGCCCACGATCAGGCAGCCCACCAGCGCGCCGTAGGCGGTACCCAAGCCGCCCAGGATCACCCCGGCGAACATCAGTAGCAGCAACGCGAAGCCCATCTCGTACTGCACCGTGCCAGCCAGCTCGGACAGACCGAATAGCACGCCGCCCAGCGCTGCCAGCGCGCCGGCCAGCACCCACACGAACAGCACGACCCGCTCGACGTTGATGCCAGAGGCGGCGGCGAGGTCCCGGTTGTCCGACACTGCCCGCATCGCCTTGCCGATTCGTGTCCGTTGCAGCAGCAGCGCGATCCCGATGAGGACGACCAGACTGATCACGATCGTGGCGACATCCTTGTCGGTGATGCTGATGATTCCGTAGTCGCGCTCCACCTGGTTGGTGTAATCAGCGAACGCCTCTGATCGGCCACCGAAGAAGATCAGCACCAGATAGCGCAGGGCGAGTGCCAGACCGATCGAGATCACCAGCTGGGCGATGAGGCCGGCGCGTCGCCGCCGCATCGGCCGCCAGATACCCAGGTCGTTCGCGGCACCGATGGCGGCGCCAACCACGATCGCCAGCAAAGTAGCCCAGATCAGCTGCATTCCGACGGTGACGTTCAACGTCCAGGCCACCACAGCACCTATCGTCACCAGCTCGCCATGTGCGAAGTTCGTCAGCCCGGTGGTGCCGAAGATCAGCGACAGGCCCACGCCGGTGATGCCGATGACCAGGCCGAACCGGATGCCGTCGATCAGTATCCGCACGACCTGGGCAGTGGCCGAGGTCTGCAGGCCTTCACGTTGTTCTCCAAAGCGGAACACCACTAGGGACAATGTCCCCGGGGCCACCTCGCGAACCACTTCCCCCTGGAGCACATTGACGCCCGGGGGCAACGATGCCTGGTCGATCCGGAACGTATATTCGCCCGGCCTCGGCACGGCTAGTTCCCAGCGGCCTCTGGTGTCCGAGGTGGTACTGGCCACCTGCTGCCCGTCGGAGTCGAGGGCTTGAACCCGGACGCCGGCGAGCAGCGTGCCGTCGACGTTGCGCAGCGTGCCGCTGACTGGCAGGTCCTGTTCCTCGGGCGGAGGCGGTTGTGACGGGGTGAGCGCGGTGCGGGATGGCTGCTCGGCCGCCGGTGCCGGTGTGGCCAGGGTGAGCAGTGCCGCGGTGGCGATCAGTGGGGTGATCAGCGCGACGAGTATCGCGCGCAGCAGGTGCGGGTGCCGGTGGGCGGGGCCGGGATCGTCGGGCCGCGCCCTGATGCGTCGCCGGACGGGGCCTGCTGGTCGCACGAGGGTGCGCCTCCTCCTGCAGAGGGTCGACAGCGCGGTCGGCGCAGATCAGGTGATCCCCCGCCGGCCGACCGAGTGCTCATAGTGAGCTATGGGCAGCCGACACCAACCGGCAGGTCTGGCAACGAGCTATGCGGGCGGACGCTCCCGCAGCAGGCAGGTGAGCCGGGCCGTACAGATCGGGCGATCGTGCTCGTCGCTGATCCGGATTTCGAAGGTCGCTACCGCGCGGCCGCGATGTAGGGGCGTGCAGACGCCGGTGACCTGCCCCTCGGTTGCCGCCCGGTGATGCGAGCAGGACAGCTCCAGCCCCAAGGGGACCTTGTCCGGCCGGCCCCACAGCCAGCCCGCCATCGAGCCGAGGGTTTCGGCCAGCACCGCGCTGGCCCCGCCGTGCAGCAAACCGAACGGCTGCCGATTGTGTGCCACCGGCATGGTCCCCACCATCCGATCCGGATCCCACTCCGTGATGTTGATGCCCATCCGCTCGGTGAGCTGCTCGTCGGCCCAGCGGGCCATCAGCTCGGTGGTGGCCGGATCGGCTCCAAATGGGTCGTCGGACGTGCTCACCCAGAACCTCCCCGGACGGACAGCTACCCGTCCACTGTAAGCAGCGCTCAGCATCGACAAGCATCCATGTGGTTGCGCACCGCAGCCGTTAGGCAGCAACAAGCATCCATGTCGCTGGTAGCGCCTAGGGACTGGTCTGAGTGTCGGTGGTCCGGCCTAGACTCGCGGGCCGTGACGGTTTCTCCACTGCGGCTGCTCCTGCTCGATGGTCACTCCCTGGCCTACCGGGCCTTTTATGCACTGCCCGCAGAGAACTTCCGCACCACGACAGGGCAGACCACCAACGCGGTGTACGGCTTCACCTCGATGCTGATCAACCTGCTCCGCGACGAGCAACCCAGCCACGTCGGTGCGGCCTTCGACATCTCGCGCAAGACCTTCCGCGCGGAGACCTACGCGCCGTACAAGACCAACCGCGCCACCACTCCTGACGAGTTCCGCGGCCAGGTCTCGCTGATCCAGGAGGTGCTCCGCACTCTCGGGATTCCGGTGCTGGTCAAGGAGAACTACGAAGCCGATGATCTGATCGCGACCCTGGTCACCCGAGCTGAACCGGAGGGTTATCAGATACTGGTCTGCACCGGGGATCGGGATGCCCTTCAGTTGGTCAGTGACCAGGTGACGGTGCTCTACCCGCGCAAAGGTGTTTCCGAGTTGACCCGGTTCACCCCCGAGGAGGTCGCGCAGCGCTACGGCCTGACCCCGCAGCAGTACCCGGACTATGCGGCGCTGCGCGGAGATCCCTCCGACAACCTGCCCGGTATCCCGGGGGTGGGGGAGAAGACCGCGGCGAAGTGGGTGCGGGAGTTTGGGTCGCTGGACGCTTTGGTCGATCGGGTAGATGAGGTCAAGGGCAAGGCCGGTGACGCGCTGCGGGAGAACCTCGCCTCGGTACTGCTCAACCGCCAGCTCACAGAACTGGTCCGCAATGTCGATCTACCGGAGCAGCCCGCCGACCTGGTGATGAAACCGTGGGATCGCGATGCGGTGCACCGGCTGTTCGATGAGCTGGAGTTCCGGGTGCTGCGGGACCGCTTGTTCGCCACGCTCAGCGCTGCCGAGCCCGAGGCCGAGGAGGGCTTCGACGTGCGCGGCGGGATGATCGAGCCGGGCGGGGTGGCCGCTTGGCTGGACGCGCATGCCAGGGACGGGCGTCGGGTAGGACTTGCCTTCCGCGGCAGCTGGATGCGTGGCGCCGGGGATCTGGACAGTCTCGCCCTGGCCGCTGCCGACGGCGAGGGCGGTTTCCTCGATCCGCGCGCGTGCACTCCTGAAGACGAGCAAGCGCTGTCCGACTGGCTAGCCGACCCAGCCGCCCCCAAGGCCGCGCATGACGCCAAGCTGCTGCTGCACGCACTGCGCGCGCGCGGCATCGTCCTGGCGGGGCTGACCAGCGACACCGCACTGGCCGCTTATCTGGTTCGGCCCGGTCAACGTTCGTTCGACCTTGGCGATCTGGTGCTGCGCTACCTGCGCAGGGAGTTGCGTGCGGAATCCGCAGATAGCAGCCAACCGAGCTTATTCGAGGGCGAGGATGCAGCCGCCCGCGTGGCCGATGAGATTCTGCGGGCGCGGGCCGTGGCCGAACTGGCCGTCGCACTGGACGCCGAACTGGACGCGATAGCGGGTCGGTCGTTGCTCACCGACCTGGAGCTGCCGCTGCTCGCGGTGCTTGCCGAGCTGGAGGACGCCGGTATCGCCGTCGACGGTGACGTGCTGGCTGGGCTGGAGGCCGGCTTTTCGGCAGCGGTGAAGCAGGCAGAGCAGGACTGCTTCGGGGTGATCGGCAGGGAAATCAACCTGGGCTCGCCCAAACAGCTGCAGGGCGTACTGTTCGACGAGCTGGACATGCCCAAGACCAAGCGCACCAAGACCGGCTACACCACCGACGCCGATGCGCTGCAGACCCTCTACGTGGCGACGGCGCACCCGTTGCTCGCGCACCTCCTGGCGCACCGGGACGCGACCCGGCTCAAGACCACAGTGGATGGGTTGCTCAAGGCGGTGGCCGACGACGGGCGGATCCACACCACCTACAACCAGACCATCGCCGCGACCGGCCGACTGTCCTCCACTGAACCGAACCTGCAGAACATCCCGATCCGCACCGAGTCCGGCCGCCGGATCCGGCGAGCATTCGTGGTGGGTCCCGGTTATTCGGAGTTGATGACGGCGGACTACAGCCAGATCGAGATGCGGATCATGGCGCATCTGTCCGAGGACACCGCGCTGATCGAGTCGTTCACCTCGGGGCATGACTTTCACGCCGCCACCGCCGCGCGGGTGTTCGCGGTGGACGCTGCTGCGGTCACCGGCGAGCAGCGCGCCAAGATCAAGGCAATGAACTACGGCCTGGCCTACGGGTTGTCCGCATTCGGCCTGTCCGCTCAGCTGCGGATCTCCACCGAGGAGGCCCGCGAGTTGATGGAGGAGTACTTCGCCCGATTCGGTGGCGTCCGGGATTACCTGCGCACGGTGGTCGAAAAGGCCCGCAGGGACGGTTACACCGCCACCATCCTGGGTCGCCGCCGGTACCTTCCCGACCTGATCAGCGACAACCGCCAGCGTCGCGAGATGGCCGAGCGGATGGCGCTCAACGCCCCCATCCAGGGCAGCGCCGCGGACATCATCAAGGTCGCGATGCTCAACGTCGCCCGCGCATTGGGTGCCGAGGGACTCCGTTCCCGGATGCTGCTGCAGGTGCACGATGAGCTGGTCTTGGAGATCGCCAACGATGAGCATGCCATGGTGGAGACGCTCGTACGTCGCGAAATGGGCTCGGCGTACGTGCTGGACGTCCCGCTGGAGGTCTCGGTCGGATTCGGACGGTGCTGGGACGATGCGGCGCACTGAGATCTGCTTGCAGGGTCGAAGCATCGAAACTGAGATCTGCTTGCAGGGTCGAAGGGTGGACCATCATCACTCGAATCCATTGGGCGATGCTGGCCGTCGCGGATCAGGACACGATGGTCGAGTTCTTCGTCGACAAGCTGGGCTTCGACAAGCGCACCGATGCGGAGATGTGGCCCGGGGCGCGCTGGATCGAGGTCGCACCGAAGGGGCAACGGACCGGGTTGGTGCTCAGCAGTGCCGCGGATTTCGGCCGTCAGCCGAGCACCGAGTACCCGGTTGGCTTCTCCTGCGCTGACCTGCCAGGCACTGTCGAGCAGTTGCGCGCCGCCGGCGTCACGGTCACCAACCCGGTCACCGAACGCTGGGGCGCCTACATCCGCATCACAGATCCCGAGGGCCGGGAGTTCCTGGTCAATGACCAAGGTTGACGACGAGATGCCGCAATTCGGACTCTGGATAGCGGCTGTCCCGGCAGATTACACCGGGATTCCGCTCCGGATAGCAACGATCAGCGACGGCAGCGGAAGATCGCGGTACCTGGGAACAATGCTCCACGCAGCGGGCTCCACTGACCCCATTCTCGATGTAGCGCGGCCGGCCATTCCGGCTCAACCAGATCTTCCAGCACCAATCCAGCGGCGACGATCTCCCTGACGCGGTCACCGAGGGTGCGGTGATGCTCCACATAGGTGGGTGTGCCCGCTCCGTCCACCTCGACATAAGGACTGCGGTCAAAATACGACTGCGCCACCGTCAAGCCGGCCTGCCCAGGATCGTCAGGGAAGATCCAGCGCAGCGGGTGGGTGATCGCGAAGACCCACAGACCGCCAGGGCGCAGTACCCGTGCGACCTCCCGCATCACTGCAGCCGAGTCCGCGACGAATGGCACCGCGCCGAACGCCGAACAGGCCAGATCGAAGCTGCTTTCGGCGAAAGGCAATCGAGCGGCGTCGGCCTGCACCAGGGGCACCGAAATTCCGGTTTCGCGCGCCGCCTGGACCGCGTGACGCAGCATTCCAGCCGACAAGTCCAGGCCGACGACCTGTGCGCCCTGGGCGACCAGCCAGCGTGCGCACGGTGCCGACCCGCAGCCGACCTCCAGCACCCGGCGACCCGCCAGCTCACCGAGCAGGCCGGCGTCCGACTCGCGAAGTCCCTCCGGGCACCATACGAAGTCCACCTGGCCCAGGAAGTCGCCGTGGGCGGCGAGGTAGTCCTCAGCGTCGGCGTCCCACCATCGACGATTGGCGGTCACCGTGTCCGCGGCGCTGAGCTGCTGCTTCACCACGCTGACGGTGCCCAGTAACGCCTCAGCGCGGCCGTGCGGCGTGCTGCGTTCCTCATTGCGTGGTTGCGGCGCGCCGGTCACCGAGGCAGTCTGTCAGAAGAAGTGGGTGAATGCCGGGGGTTGAGTTTGCTGCCCAGACTCCAGCCTGGGTACGATCGACTTGCGCTGTGGTTTCGCGCTGCCCGGCTTGTCGAGCTGTCTCAGCACGTCGCATCCGGCACATAGTTGTATCCGGAACACAGCGGCCCTGCGGGGGGTTGTGCCTCAGCAGGGCTGTGAGCGCATTGCACGACAGCGACACAACACTGCCCACCGACGACCCTATCCCCTCGGAGCACCCCACCGCATGTCCACCGACACCACCGCCGCCCCGTCCACACAGCAGGTCGCGATCAACGACATCGGGACGGAGGAGGACTTCCTCGCCGCCATCGATAAGACCATCAAATATTTCAACGATGGCGACATCGTCGAAGGCACCATCGTCAAGGTCGACCGTGACGAAGTGCTCCTCGACATCGGCTACAAAACCGAGGGCGTTATCCCGTCGCGGGAGCTGTCCATCAAACACGACGTCGACCCCGCCGAGGTCGTGGCGGTGGGCGACGAGGTCGAGGCCCTCGTTCTCCAGAAGGAGGACAAGGAAGGCCGGCTCATCCTGTCCAAGAAGCGCGCCCAGTACGAGCGCGCCTGGGGCAATATCGAGACTCTCAAGGACAACGAGGAACCGGTCAAGGGCACCGTCATTGAGGTGGTCAAAGGTGGCTTGATCCTCGACATCGGGTTGCGCGGCTTCCTGCCCGCCTCGCTGGTCGAGATGCGGCGGGTTCGTGACCTGCAACCTTACGTGGGTCGAGAGCTCGAAGCCAAGATCATTGAGCTGGACAAGAACCGCAACAACGTCGTGCTCTCGCGTCGCGCTTGGCTGGAACAGACCCAGTCCGAGGTGCGCAGCGAGTTCCTCAACCAGCTGGCCAAGGGGCAGGTCCGCAAGGGACAGGTCTCCTCGATCGTCAATTTCGGGGCGTTCGTGGACCTCGGTGGCGTGGATGGTCTCGTCCATGTCTCCGAGCTGTCCTGGAAGCACATCGATCACCCCAGCGAGGTCGTCGAGGTCGGCCAGGAGGTCACCGTCGAGGTGCTCGACGTCGACTTGGACCGCGAGCGGGTGTCCCTGTCGCTCAAGGCAACCCAGGAAGATCCGTGGCGGCAGTTCGCCCGCACTCATCAGATCGGGCAGATCGTGCCCGGCAAGGCCACCAAGCTGGTGCCCTTCGGTGCATTCGTCCGGGTCGAGGAGGGCATCGAGGGTTTGGTGCACATCTCGGAGCTGGCCGAGCGGCACGTCGAAATCCCCGAGCAGGTAGTGCAGGTCGGCGACGACGTCATGGTCAAGGTCATCGACATCGATCTGGACCGGCGGCGGATCTCGCTGTCGCTCAAGCAGGCCAACGAGGGACTGTCCCCGGAGATGGAGTTCGATCCGACCCAGTACGGCATGACTGCCGAGTACGACACCGAGGGCAACTACATCTACCCCGAGGGCTTCGATCCGGAGTCCAACGACTGGCTGGAAGGCTACGAAAAACAGCGTCAGGAGTGGGAGCTTTCCTACGCTGAGGCGCAGGTCCGTTTCGAGCAGCACCGCAAGCAGGTCGTCAAGGCAGCCGAGGCCCAGTCGGACGCGGCTGAGGACCAGAACTACTCCTCGGCGACTACTGAAGCGCCCACCCCCAGCGGCGGCCCTGGCGCCGGTTCGCTCGCCAGCGACGAGCAGTTGGCGGCACTGCGGGAGAAGCTCTCCGGAGGCGTGTAATCAGGTACCCATCGTTGCGCAATGCTGAGGGTCGGACTTACCGGAGGGATCGGATCCGGTAAGTCCACGGTGGCGGCCCGACTGGTGCAGCAAGGGGCGTGGATCATCGACTCGGATCGGATCGCCCGCGAGGTAGTCGAGCCCGGTACTGACGGGCTGCGCGCCGTGGTCGACGAGTTCGGCGCGGAGATCCAAACTGAGGGTGGCACGCTGGATCGGTCGGCACTGGGCGCGCGGGTGTTCGGTGACGCGACCGCCCGACGCCGGCTCAACGCCATCGTTCACCCGCTGGTTGCGGCGCGCACCGCCGAGCTGCTCGACGCGGCACCGCCCGATGCGATCGTGGTGCAGGACGTCCCGCTGCTGGTGGAGGCGGGGCTGGCAGCAGCATTTCCACTCGTCGTCGTGGCGCACGCAGACGTGGAAGTACGGGTTCGGCGGCTGGTGGACCAGCGGGGGATGCCTGAGGCTGACGCCCGCGCGCGGATAGCGGCGCAAGCCACCGACGAACAGCGCCATGCCGCCGCGGATGTGTGCCTGGACAACACCGGTGCCCGGGATAAGACCCTCGCTGCGGTGGATCAGCTGTGGGCGCAGCGGCTGGTGCCCTTCGAGGACAACCTCCGGCATCGCCGCCGGGCACCGCAGCCGGCAGCGCCGATCATCGCCGCGCCCGACGACAGTTGGCCGTGGCAGGCCAAGCGGGTGATCGCACGTGTCGCAGCTGTTGCAGCCTGGCGGGCACTGCGCATCGACCACATCGGCTCCACCTCGGTGCCCGGCCTGGACGCCAAGGACGTGCTGGATGTACAGGTGGTCGTCGCTGACCTCGAGGTGGCCGAGCAACTCGCCAACGACCTGCTCGACGCTGGATTGATCAGGCTTACCGGGCACTGGTGGGACACCGCCAGGGACGGCCGCACCTGGGACAAGGCGATAACGGTCAACGCCGATCCGGCTCGGGCCGTCAACTGCCACATCCGGCCTGTCGGCTCTCCTACCTGGCGGGAAACCGTGCTGCTACGGGACTGGCTGCGGGCCCATCCGGAGAGTGCCCGCGAGTACGCCGGGATCAAGCATCGCTTGGCGGCACGGCCCTGGGACAGCATTGAGGCCTACGCCACTGCCAAAACCGCATTCCTGTCCGCCGCGCTTGATCGGGCCGAGCAGTGGGCTGCACGAACCGGCTGGCTGGTGAATGCCAATTCCGCCTGAGTCAGTGCCGGCTCCAGGTCGGCCACGCACCCACTGTCGACAGCCACCGGTCCAATCGGTAAGCGTGCCGGGCCAGACCGTCCACCGTTCGATAGGTGGTGGCCAAGGCCGCCTGTGCAGTGGGCGGATCGAGTAGTCCGGCGAGCACCGCGTCCAGCAACTCATCGATGTCGAGCACGTCGACGCCGCGACCGATCCGGACGATGAGATCCAGATAGTGGTCCTCGGTGCGCCAACGCCTGGCCTCGACGTCAATGCGCACAACGTCGAGGTAGAAGTCCTGATCACGCTCATGCCCGGGACGGTAGAACCAGTCGGTGATCCGCAACCCCACCTCGGGCAGCAACCAGGACTCGAGCGCGCGGATCGATGGGTGATCGTCGACGTCACGGGCGAGATAGAGACCGAACGGTTCGACCCGATACTCGCCGACCGTACGGACGATCCCCTTGGGGTCGGTGTTGGTCATCGCGTCCAGATCGAACAGCTCGACCTTAGGGGCGTGTATCTGCGGGGCGGTCTCGGCACTCATCTGGTGCGGGGCCGTCATAGAGGCCGACCCTACGCATGTCTCGGCAGACCGCACCAGGCGAAGGCAGACTGTCCGGGACCCGGCCTACCCTCAATGCCATGACCGATGCCGCCATCCACCGCGATCTGCGTCCGCACTCGGAATTCCGCCCACTCGGCAAGACACCGCGGACGCACGGCCGGTTCCAGATGGTCAGTGATTACGCGCCCGCCGGCGACCAGCCAGCCGCTATCGACGAGCTGGAACGTCGAATCACCGGCGGTGAGCGTGACGTCGTGCTGCTGGGCGCCACCGGAACAGGTAAATCGGCAACCACCGCCTGGCTGATCGAACGGGTGCAACGCCCGACGTTGGTGATGGCACCGAACAAGACCCTCGCCGCGCAACTCGCCCATGAGCTCCGGGAATACTTCCCGAACAACGCGGTGGAGTACTTCGTCTCCTACTACGACTACTACCAACCCGAGGCGTACGTCCCGCAGACCGACACCTACATCGAGAAGGACTCCTCGATCAACGACGACGTGGAGCGGCTGCGGCACTCCGCCACGATGTCGCTGCTCACCCGCCGCGACGTCGTCGTCGTCGCCTCGGTGTCCTGCATTTTCGGGCTCGGCACCCCGCAGGAGTACCTGAACCAGTCGATCCACGTGCCGGTCGGCGGTGAGGTCGGGCGCGACGCGCTGTTACGCGCTCTGGTCGGTATCAACTACACCCGAAACGACCTCGCGTTCGCCCGCGGGACATTCCGGGTCCGTGGTGACACCGTTGAGGTCATCCCAGCCTACGAGGAACTTGCAGTCCGCATCGACTTCTTCGGTGACGAGGTCGAGTCGCTCTATTACCTGCACCCGCTCACCGGGGAGGTGGTCCGGGAGGTAACCGAGTTGCGGATCTTTCCGGCCACGCACTACGTCGCCGGGCCGGAGCGGATGGAACGCGCCATCATGGGCATCGATACCGAGTTGGAAGATCAGCTGGCCGTACTGGAGAGGCAGGGCAAGCTGCTGGAGGCCCAGCGGCTGCGGATGCGGACCCAGTACGACGTGGAGATGATGCGTCAAGTCGGCTTCTGCAACGGTATCGAGAACTACTCACGGCACATCGACGGGCGCCCGGCCGGCTCGGCACCGGCTACTCTACTGGACTACTTCCCCGAGGACTTCCTGCTCGTCATCGACGAATCACATGTCACGGTGCCGCAAATCGGCGGGATGTACGAGGGTGACGCCTCCCGCAAGCGCACCCTGGTGGAGCACGGCTTCCGGCTGCCCTCGGCACTGGATAACCGGCCGCTGACCTGGGAGGAGTTTCAGGACAGGATCGGCCAGACGGTGTACCTGTCGGCGACCCCGGGACCGTATGAGATGGGTCAGGCCGGTGGCGAGTTCGTCGAGCAGGTCATCCGACCGACCGGCCTGGTTGATCCAGAGGTCGTCGTGAAACCCACCCAGGGCCAGATCGATGACCTGGTGCACGAGGTGCGAATTCGCGCGGAACGTGACGAGCGGGTCTTAGTCACCACATTGACCAAGAAGATGGCCGAAGACCTCACTGACTACCTGCTCGAGCTGGGTATCCGGGTCCGTTACCTGCATTCCGAGGTGGACACGCTGCGCCGGGTCGAACTGCTGCGGCAGTTGCGGCTGGGTGAGTTCGACGTGTTGGTCGGGATCAACCTGCTCCGCGAGGGTCTGGATCTGCCCGAGGTGTCGTTGGTGGCGATCCTGGACGCTGACAAGGAGGGATTCCTGCGCAGCGGGACCTCGCTGATCCAGCCCATCGGCCGCGCCGCCCGCAACGTGTCCGGCCAGGTGCACATGTACGCCGACAGGGTCACCGACTCGATGCGCCGGGCCATCGACGAGACCAACCGGCGACGAGCCAAGCAGGTCGCTTACAACACCGAGCGCGGGTTGGACCCGCAACCGCTGCGCAAGAAGATCAACGACATCCTCGAACGGGTCTACGCCGAGGCCGGTGACACATCGGAAACGGTTGCGGTGCAGGTTGGCGGATCCGGGCGCAACGCCTCCCGGGGCAAGCGCGCCACCGGTGAGCCGGGGCGGGCCCGGGGTAGCGCGGGAGTCCTGGAGGGCCGGGAAGCCTCGTCGATGCCTCGTGCCGAGCTCGCGGACCTGGTGCAGCAGCTCACCGATCAGATGCTGGGCGCAGCGCGGGAACTGCAGTTCGAGCTGGCCGCCCGGCTCCGGGACGAGATCGCCGACCTCAAGAAGGAGCTCCGCGGCATGGACGCCGCCGGCCTCCGCTAGTTGGGCGCCCTTCAAGTACCGCCAACCCCCCGCTGGGACGTCACTAACTGACACCAACCCGGTCATCGGGTGCTCGCCGCGCCTATTCCCCATTCAGCCCGCTTAGCGTGGCTATCGCGACGGGGATAACCACGCTCAGCCCGCTGAATGCGGTCGAGGCGGCTGTACACGGGGGACCGTCGACGTAGATCTCCGAGATCCGGTCCCCCGCGGCGGCGTTGCTAGCACCACGCCGCGGTGGGCGGTCGAGGTCCGCAGGCCTGGTCCGCCCGGTGGCGAGCCGTTTACGCAGTGGTTACCGCTGGCATGAGTTGGGCGACGTTCGGCTCGTACTGCCAGGCGGGTGACTCACGGCGCACAATGGAGCTTCCCGTAGTCGTCGGAAGGTGGCTCCCTCGTGTCCTTCCCAGCAGACGTGCTCACCTCCCGCTTCGGTGACGGCCTGGCGGTCGGTCCCGACCTCACTGCAGCGGCGGAGTCGGCCGTTACTCAGGCCCTGGCCGCGCTACACGGGCAGCGCCCCGACCTGCTGTGCATGTTCGTCTGCGGTGACGATCCGGCCGCGGTCGAGTCAGCAGGCATCCGCGCGATGGAGCTGGCCAACGCCGGCACGACGCTGGGCTGCAGCGCCGGCGGTGTGATCGGTGCCGGCCGAGGAGTGGAAGCTGAGCCTGCGATCAGCGTGTTCGCCGCATGCCTTCCCGGGGTCAAGCGCACCCCGTTGCACCTGGAGCTGATACGCACTCCCGATGGTGCTGCCGTCACCGGCATGCCCGACCGGCACGAAGACGACGCAGTTGCAGTGCTGCTCGCCGACCCCTTCACCTTCCCGATTGCGGCCTTCGTGCAGCGCTCCAACGACGACCTCACCGGTTTGCCACTGATCGGTGGCGTGGCCAGCGGTCCCCGCGGTGGGCAGTCCGCGCGGCTGTTCCTGGATGGGCACAGCGTGCCGGCCGGTGCGGTGGGGGTGGTGCTCGGCGGGCCCGTTGCCGCTGTCCCGGTGGTCAGCCAGGGTTGCCGTCCCTTCGGCCCTCCCATGATCGTCACCAAGGCGCAGGGCAACGTGCTACTCGAGCTGGCTGGGACACCCGCGCTGACCAAGCTCGAACAGATCGTCGCGGAGCTCCCTGCCGCAGAACGGCAAGCCGTCGCGCGCGGATTGCAGATCGGCATCGCGATGGACGAGTACGTCGAGGAGCACGAACGCGGTGACTTCCTCATCCGCGGCATCATGGGTGCCGACAGTGAACGGGGCGCGATCGCCATCGCAGAGGTCGTCGAGGTGGGTCGCACAGTTCGCTTCCAAGTGCGGGACGCCTCCGCAGCCGACGATGACCTCAAGGAGGCGTTCTCCCGGTTCCGCACGGAGAACGGTCCGGTGGGCGGCGCGTTGCTGTTTTCCTGCAACGGGCGGGGCAAGACCATGTTTCCGAGTGCCGATCACGATGTGCTGGCGGTGCGCGCCGGGCTCGACACCACCGGTGTGGCTGGCTTCTTCGCGGCCGGCGAGATCGGCCCGGTCGCGGGCCGGAACCACTTGCACGGGTTCACCGCGTCGATCCTGGTGTTCGGCGCAGGCGGCTCATGATCGGCAACGCGAGGAATCCCTCACGAACCGTGGCCGGCACGGAAGGTGCGCCGGTAGACCTGCGGGGACACTCCGCGCTCCCGGATGAGGTGCGCCCGCAGCACCGCCGCGGAGCCGAAGCCGGATCGCCGGGCGACCTCGTCGACTGGCAGGCTTCCATCCTCCAGCATCCGCTCGGCCAACCGAACCCGCTGAGATAGCAGCCACGCATACGGGGTGGTGCCGGTGTGCGCCCGGAAGTGCCGGGCGAAGGTACGCGGTGACATGTGTGCTCGGGCGGCGAGCGCTTCCACCGTGAGCGGTTTCGCGGCGTTGCGCTGCGCCCACAACAGCACCTCGCCGAGCGGGTCGTCGGCATGCGGAATGGGCTGTTCGATGAACTGCGCCTGCCCACCGTCGCGGTGCGGCGGGACCACCATCCGGCGGGCGACGGCGTTGGCCACCTCACTGCCAAACGCCTGCCGCAGCAGGTACAGCGACGCGTCGATGCCGGCGGCGGTTCCGGCGCTCGTCACCACCGGACCGGCGTCTACGTACAGCACCTCGGGGTCCAGGTCTACCTGCGGGTAACGGCGGGCGAAGGCGTCGACGTACCGCCAGTGCGTCGTGGCCCGGCACCCGTCGAGCAGTCCGGTGGCTGCCACCGCGAAGGCCCCTGTGCAGTGCGCCAACAGCCGGGTTCCGCGATCCACCGCGGCGCGCAGCGTGTCCTGCAGTTCGGCCGACGGCTCGTCGTCGTGGTCCCACGAGGTGACCACCACCAGGTCAGCGGTTGTCAACCGCTCAAGGCCGTGCTCGGGCACGATGAGCAGCCCGGTATCAGTGCGTAGCGGGCCAGGTTCGCCGGCGACCACGGCGTAGTCGAAACCCGGCAGCCCGTCTGCGGTGCGGTCGTAACCGAAGATCTCGCTGAACACGCCCAGGCCGAAGGTGCCGACACCCTGGCAGGCGATCGCGGCCACGTTCTGGAGCTGCCATCCAGGCACGGTTGGCAGGATATCAGTGATTCTCGTCATTCCTGCCACTGTTGGCTTGGCGGGATGCGGCGCAGGCTGGTCAGATGTTCGCAGTCCATTGCCCTCGTCACGGAAGCCGTGTGTTGCTCACCGAGCGTCGGATCCGGGCACTGCACAACTCCGAGGTCGGCATCGTGATCGAGGCCGAGTGCTACGACGGCGAGCGTGTCTTCGTCATCACCGGGCGCGGTGCCACGGCTGATCTGGCCGTGTCACGTCAACTGGTGATGTCCTTGGTGGCGAACCGCCACCAGGCGGCAAGTCCGAAGACCGTCGCGTAGGCCAGACCGGACAAGGCTCCGCTGGCCAGGTCACTCCAGTCGACGGGGGCAGCCACGAGGTCAGCCCACGCGGAACTGAACCGGGTGGGCAGGTAGTTCCGCAGATCACCGAGCGCGTCGATGGTCTCCAGGATCTGAGACAGGATCGACACCATCACCGCACCACCGACCGCCCCGAGCGGCGCATCAGTGGTCACCGACAGCAGCAGTGCCAGCCCAGCGACCCACGCCAGGTGCAGCACCAGGTAGGCGGGCGCCAGCGCCAGCCGGCTGGTAGCGGAGAGGAACTCCAGCGACTGGCCGGTGGGGGAGACCAGGTCACCGGCTCCATAGGCCACCACACCGACTGCCATCGCCACCGCGGGCAGCAGCACCAGGGCGAAACCTGACAACAGCGCGGCCACCACTGCCTTCTGCCGCAGCAGCCGTCCGCGGGGTACCGGGGCAGCCAGCAGGTAGCGCAGGGTCGACCAGGAGGCCTCGCTGGCGATGGTGTCACCGAAGAACAGCGCCACCACAACGACCAGCAGGAAGCTGACCGTGGAGAACATCGTGAACACCACGAAGTTGGGTCCGCTGGCGGTGGCGAGGTCGACCAGGGTGGTACCGCCACGCTCGCTCTCGTCTTGCCCGATCTCGAAGGCAAGCCAGAGCAGGAAGGGCAGCAACGCGAGAAAACCCAGGGTAAGTACCGTCCGGCTGCGCCGCAGCTGGCGGACCAGCTCCACCCGCAACGGCAAGGTGCCGGCCGCCCGGTAACCGGGTGCCGACCCTTGGTCGGCATGCAGGTCGGGGATCACTCGATGGTCTCCTCACCTACGAGCTGCAAGAAGGCCTCCTCCAGCGGGTGGCGTGCGGCCACTCCTTCAACCCCGATCCCGGCCCCCACCAGCGCGGCCACCGCGACCGCGCGGGGCAGCCCGTCGAGCTGGGCGTGCACGACGCACCGTTCGACCCCCATCACGTCAACTCCCGCCAGGTCACGCAGCACCGCGGCGGCCAGTGCCGCATCGTCCACGGTGAAGCTCACCGTGCTGGTGCCCGCGACGACCGCGGCGACGGTGCCGGTGACCACCAACCGACCCCGGTGCATCACCACAACATGGCTGCAGGTCTGCTCAACCTCGGCGAGCAGGTGGCTGGAGATGAGCACCGTCCGGCCGCTGGCGGCGTAATCCCGCAGGACCTCGCGCATGGCGTGGATCTGTGGTGGGTCCAAGCCGTTGGTGGGTTCGTCAAGCACCAGCAGGTCTGGCTTCCCGAGCATGGCCTGAGCGATCGCCAGGCGCTGGCGCATCCCTTGGCTGTAGGTGGCCACCCGCCGGTGCGCGGCGGGACCCAATCCGGCGATCTCCAGCACCTCATCGATACCGGCGTCCCCGAAGGGCCGCCCGGTGGCCGCCCAGTACAGCCGGAGATTGGCGGCGCCGGATAGGTGGGGCAGGAACCCGGGCCCCTCCACGAATGACCCGATGCGGGACAACACCGGGGAGCCGGCCGCGATCCGGTGCCCGAATGCACGCAGCTCCCCGGTGGTCGGATGGATCAGCCCCATCAACATCCGCAACACGGTGGTTTTGCCGGCGCCGTTGGGTCCCACCAGGCCCAGCACCTGGCCGTGCTCGACGCGAAACGACAGGTCATCGACGGCCGTGATGCCACCCGGGTAACGCTTGGCCAGCCTCGACACCACCAGCGGCACCTCGGCCAGCTCCGGTGCAGTGTCGGCGGCGCGCCGGCGGCGCAGCGCAGCAAACACTGCGACCGCTGCCACCAACGCGGCCAAGCCGCCCAACCCAACCAGCTGAGTGACCGGAATCGGCACCCGTGCCTGCTCGCCGGGCACCACCGGCACCGCCAGGCGGGTGTCCCCGGGCAGCGACACCGTGTACCTAGCGGGCGGCTGGGGCAGCGCGTACCCGCGGTCTGTCGTCGCCACGGCGAGTTCCAGCCGTTGTCCGGCCTGCACCGGGCGCACCACACCGGCCAGCGTCACCGTGACCTCGACCGGTGTGCCGTCGGCGGGCAACGGACCGATCCGCACTGGCGCCACCGCACCCCCCGGCAGCGTGCGTCGCTGGTCTGGTCCGAGGTCGTAGAGCTTGACGAACAGCACCGCCTCGGTGGGTGGCGCATCGGCGCCGGTGGATGCCGCGGCGACCCGCAACCGGATCCGCGGTGCCCCCACGATCTCCAGCGGGTCGGTCAGCGGATCAGTGCTGAACGTCGCGGCCTGGCCGGGTACATCCATGGCGATCGCATCCAGGTTGCCAGCGCCTTCAGGCAACGCGCGGGCAAGTCCGGGCAGGCTGCTGAGCGCCGCGGGGCTGCCGCCGGGTGGCCGGATCAGCTGCTGTGGCCGGCCGCTCAGGAGGAGTTCCCGGCGTTGCACCGGGACACCGTCGAGTCCGGGATAGGCCGGCGCGGTGACGGTACGCTGGGTGAAGCCTCGCCCGGTGCCGAAAGCTCCCTGGACCTGGTACTCGAAGCCGGTCCCGGGATCCTCACCGATCCGGCGCAGGTGGTAGTCGAACCAGGCGCCGATCTGGTCCTGCAGTTGCCCGCCGAGTTGGCCGCCGTCATGCCCGCCCGCGTACCAGACCACCTTCAGCGGGGCACCTGCCGAAGCAAGTTGGCGGGCGGTCGCGTCAGCATGGTCGAGCCCGAACAGAGTGTCGCGCTCGCCCTGGATGAGTAGGGTCGGCGCGATGATGTTGCCGGCCACCGCGGCAGGTGACGAGCGGCGCAGCAGCGCCACGATCTGCGGGGTGGGCGCACCGGTGGTGGCGGCCTGGCCGTAGGCGGTGCACACCTCCGGGCGGAAGCGCCCGCATATGCTGACCCCTCCGGCCGCTGCGCCGGCACTCGCGCCGAAGAATTGCCCCGCCCACTCTCGCTTGAACACCCCGTCCGGGGCGAAAGCACCTGATGCCGGGGTGGCCGCAGGGACGGGTTGGCGGCTCGCTGCGTTCGGGAACAGCGCTTGGGCCAAGTCGTTCCAGGTGATCTGCGGTGCCAGCGCGTCCACCCGGGGGTCGGTCCCAGCCAGCAGCAGGGCAAGTGCACCGCCGTAGGACGCTCCAGCCACCCCGATGCGCGGATCACCGGGGCCGTCGCGCACCACGTACGGCCGCTCTGCCAGCCAGTCCACCAACGCCCGAGCGTCGGCCACCTCGTAGTCAGGAGAGTTGAGCCCGATCTGGCCGCCGCTGTCCCCGAATCCACGGGCGGTCCAGGTCAGGACGACGAATCCGCGGCGAGCCAAAGCGGTGGCCTCGGCCCTGACCGAGTCCTTGTTTCCGCCAAAGCCGTGGGCCAGCAGCACGGCCGGAGCGGGGGTGGCCGCCGGCCGGTACACAGTGGCGTCCAGGCGCACTTGGCCGGTATCACCGGGTCCCGCCGGCACGTCGATCGTGACGATCTCGATGACCGCGGGGCGCGGATCGGGGATCATCGTGACGGTCAGCGCCACCCCGGCACCCGCGACCAGGACCGCCACGAGCAGCAGCACGACGGGTCGTCGGCACAACCGGGCCAGCCGAACCGTGAGGGACACGCCGCCGACGGTAGGTGAGGCCAGTCGACGGCGGAGCAGCCATCTCAGCGGATTCTCAGGGCGTCACCGGCACGCTGTCGCCGTATCCGATGTCCACCGCATGCTCCACCCGAGGTGTCTCGGCGAAGAAGGGGCTCAACTCTTCGCGCCAGGTACGAAACGACGCCGTCCCCCGGAACCCCTCGGTGTGGTCAGTGACGTTTTCCCACTCGACCAGCAGCACGAACCGAGACGGTGACTCGACTCCTCTGGTCGTACGCATCGACAGGCAGCCGGGGGTGTCGCCCAGCAGGTGCGCCGCTCGTCCGTATGCGACGGCGAACTCATCCTCTTGACCGGATCGGATGGCGAACTCAGCGATCTCCAACACCATATGCACACCCTCGCACACGATACGTCCACCTACGTGGTGTCTTAGCAGGCCCCGCTGGTGGCGCGCTGGGGCGATGAGGGAGACTTGTCCGGTACGTGGAGGGGAGTATTCCTTCGCGGCGGCATCGTCATCACGGCCCTCGTATCGCTGCGGGAGCCCGGTGCCGTCGACCGGTTCTCCGGTGGAAGAGACCTCGGTGTACGACGGATGTCGTCTCCCCGGAGGTCTAGCTAATGAACGTGCCCACCTGGGTATGGCTCGCCACGGTGGGTGGCTTGGTGGTGCTACTCGCCCTGGATCTGATGATCGTCGACCGCAAACCCCACGAGGTGAGTATCGCGGAGGCGAGCCGGTGGGTGGTGTTCTACATTGCCTGCGCGGTGGCGTTCGGGCTGGGCGTGTGGTTGTTCGCCAATGGTGATTTCGCCGTCCAGTACTTCGCTGGGTATCTCACCGAGTACTCGCTGTCGGTTGACAATCTGTTCATCTTCGTGATCATCATGGCGACCTTTGGTGTGCCTGCCGTCCACCAGCACCGGGTCCTGCTGATCGGCATCGTGCTTGCGCTGATCATGCGGGGGCTGTTCATCGCGGCGGGTGCGGCTTTGATTTCCCGCTTCAGCTGGGTGTTCTACCTCTTCGGTGTACTGCTGATCTACCTAGGTTGGCAGCAAGTCCGGCATCGGCATGAGGACGTGGAGTTCCAGGAGAACATCGCGTTGCGTGCGCTACGCAAGCTGGTTCCGGTAACCAATGAGTTCCACGGCGCCAAGCTTATGGTCAAGCTGGACGGCAAGCGGTGGATGACCCCGATGATCGTGGTGATGATCGCGATCGGTTCCGCAGACCTGATCTTCGCCCTGGATTCCATCCCCGCGATCTTCGGGCTCACTAAGGAACCCTTCCTCGTCTTCACTGCGAATGCTTTCGCCCTCATGGGTCTCAGGCAGCTGTACTTCCTCATCGGCGGGCTACTGAACAAGCTTGTGTATCTGTCCATCGGGCTGGGGGTGATCCTCGCGTTCATCGGGGTCAAGCTGGTGCTCGAAGCGCTGCATGAGAACTCGCTGCCTTTCCTCAACGGTGGACGGCCACTGGAGTTGGTGCCCACGGTGGGCATCGAGCTCTCGCTCAGCGTGATCGTCGGCATCCTGGTGGTAACGACCGTGGCCAGCCTGCTCAAGGTGCGCAGGGATCCTGCTGCAGTAATAAAAACGATCGAAGACGAGCAGGCCAGCCTCCGGCCATGACCACTCTCGTTCGATGATCAGCACTCGGGCCGGCAACCGTGGACGAGTATCAACGGTGCGTGAATCCGTTCGGCGTCGTAGTGGCCGGGAGATGGTTACGGAATGAGGCCGACGCATGCCGCGAATGCGGCTGGTGTCTCTGCCAGGTCCGCGGCGAGTAGCGTCGTAGAAGGCCAATGGATGTTGGTGAGCGAGTGTTGCCGCCTCGTGCGGCCACTGCGGCGCGGGCGCCAGCGGCGGGCCACAGATCACCAATAGATCATCGATCTGGTCGGCCGTATCGTCGGCTGACCAGCGCAGCGCCCGGAGCAGCACGTTGCCGAACTCGTAGATGCCGAGATCCAAGACGTGGGCGGTCAGGATCTCATCGCGGTGTGCCGCAAGGATGGCTCGGGATTCACCGACTTCGGCGTCGCCGAGCCTCCGCATCAACCCGCTCCAGCACGTCGTCGGGCAACGACACCATTACTTTGGCCATGCCTAGATCCGCCGCCTGCGCTCGGCACCTGGTGGGCGGAATCCGGGCGTGGTGCCGGGGTATCCGGCCAGCCGGTGTAGTTCAGTAGCGAGTTGGACCGGGGTAGTGGCCGGTCGCTGGAAGGCCAGCCGGACGTCGTGCGTCTCCTCGCCATCCTCGATCCGCAGCCGTAAGCCAAGGTAGTCCACACCGAGCGGGCGAACGTGGGCCTGCCCACCGGGCGGCACTGCGAAGACGCGCCTGGCCAGTGCGTGGAGCACGGCGGGGTGGGCTTGATCGAGGTGGCGAAGCCAGTCCTGCTCGAGATGGCGCAGCGGGTCCGGCTCGGCAGCGGCGAGGTCGGCAGGGGTGAGCCACGCGGTGCCTTCGGCGTCGGACAGCGCCGCGAAGAGGGGACGCAGGCAGAGCAGCCTGGATCCGTAGCCCAGATCGAGTAGCCGTTCGTCGCGGCGGTGCGCGACGATTTCCACCGCGGCCTGCCGGGCCTGCTGCTGGTCTAGCGCACGCAGCCAGCCGGTGATCCAGAGCAGTCCGCGAACCGGTCGGCGTAACTCCACCGGCGCGGTGTCGCTGAGTTCGATCATGGCTGATACCTCGCCCCGGGGGGTGAGTTCCAGCATGGCGAGCAGGGGGTGGTTAGCGGGAATCAGCAGAACAGTCGTGCCGTCCTGGTACACGTGGTGCAGCGTCGGCTCGATGCGATCGGACGTGGCGGATGCCAGTACAGCGGCCGTGCCGCCGCGAGGCGTGAGCGTTCGGGCGCGCTCGGCCGTTGGGGGCACTGATACTTGCCACTGCTGTCTGTGTGCCACGAGCCCTCCCCAATATTGAGGTTAGGCTAACCTTCCATCATTGGACGGTCAGCGGCGTGTGAGTATCCGGGTTACCCCAGCCGCACCGGTGGATAGCAGCAGCCAGCCCACCGCGGTCAGCACGCCTGCCACCCAGGCCGATACGCCAGACGTCCGCCACAGCCCGTCCTGTCCCAGGTTCACCACCGGGACCAGCAGGTCCGCGGCATAGATCAACGGTTGCCAAGACGGGTCCTGACCGCTGTCGAGCCGGGGTAGCCGGTGGTAGGCAAACCACAGTGACCCGAGCAGCCAGCACACGGCGAGCCACAGCGCCGCCCGCCACGGCCGGTAGCCGTAGCCGACGGTCCACTCCTGAAGCCATCCCCACAACCGCCCAGCCGGTCCGTGCACGGTGTGCCGGTGCTGCTGCTTGGCCAGCAGCACCGCGTCCGCGCGGTCATCATGACCACAGTCGCGGTAGCTTGCGGCGAGACTGTCGTAAGGATCAGGGTCGTAGTCGGGCAGCACGGCCCGCAACCAGCGCAGCCGGGTGGCCACATCCACATCGGGCGAGGCGGTGAGCGACTGGTACCGGAAGTCCTCCACATCGACCTTGCCGGCGGTGGCCCACAGCTGCGCACCGTCGAAGACGGAGTTGGCCACCACACCGGCGAGGCTGACGTCGCCGCGCGGTGACTCGGCGAATCCCAGCCTCAGTTCCTGGCAGGTCATCCCGCGGGCATGTAGCGCCGCTGCACCCTCGCCGGCCCCGCCGAGCCGCGCATTGTTGAAGTTCACCGACTTCGACACCTCGGCGAGACTGAGCCGCACACCCCCGGTGGCGGTGAACCCGCGGCTGGCGTAGAAGTCCTTACCGATGGTGGCGGCCCTGGCATCGAGCGACGGCTTGATCGAGCCGTCCGGCCGGTGCCGCGGCGCATCGAGCTGGGCAGCGGTGCAGTCCAACGTCGAGCCGATGTGGGCATGATGTAGCCGGATGGATCCCGTGGCCACCAGGCCCCGCATGAACAGCGATCCGCCGATCCGTAGCCGGTCGGCGAACAGCACGTCCAGGCCAGGACCGTGCAACCGGACGCCGGACAGACTCGCGCTGCCGTTCACCTGCGCACCGACCAACCGCACCTGTCCATACGCCTGTAGGGCACCGAAGTCACCTGCTCCGGTGGGCGCTCGGCGGGCTTCGAGGTCTCCGTGCACCTCGATACCGTCGGCCGCCAGCGCCACCGGCACGGGCTGCGAATGATCACCGTTGCCGGTGTCGGGTTCGATCGGTTGGCCCAACGTCGCACCGGACAGTTGCAGATAGCCCTCGACCCGGGCGTTCGTCACCCGGACGCTGCCGACGGCGGTGAACCCCGCGTCGAACACCAGGTTGCCGTGCACCGCGATGCGATCGGCCACCAGCGCTGCGGTGGAATCGGCGGTACCGCGCGGCAGCACGAGCACAGCACGCTCGGCTGGATCCGTGGTGCCCCGCAGCATCGCACCGGAGAAGACCGCGTCCCCCGCCACCAAGGCACCGGCCAACACCACCCGACCCTGCGCGCTGAACGCCCGATCACAGCGCAAGTTACCGCCGACCTGGACCCCCGCGGCCTCCAGCGCATCACCGCCGGGATGGGACAACCGCGCGCCGCGAAGATCGATGTTGCCGTCTATCCGCGCACCGGACAGCCGCACCTCGCCGCCGGCTTGCAGCTCCCGGGCATCGAGCACGCCGCGGATCATCAGCCGTACCCCGGCCACAGCATGATCACCTGCAATGTCCAGGCGCGTGCCGATCAGCCGCAACGGCCCCTCGATCCTGGCATCGGACAGCACGACCGGTCCGGTCACCGTGCATCCTTCCAACGCCAGCTCGCTGCGTGCTCGCAGATTGGCCGCCCGCAGGCCGGGCAGTGTGCAGCGAGTAAGACGCCAACCGGCGAGGTCCGCGGCGTACAGATCGATCGGTTCGTCGAAGCCACAGGCGGTGAGCTCGACCAGCGCGGAGACCGTCGCTCCGGGCAGCTCCAGCGGGCCGCGAACCATTGCCCCGAGCAGCCGCAAGGCGGGAATGCGGCTTTCGGGCTGCGGTGAAGCACCACAGAGCAGTCCGACAAGCAGGCCGGCGGGCACCTCAGCGCCGGCGAGGTCGAGTCTGGCGCCGGTGGCGAACGCCTGGCACACCTTGTCAGCTGTGGTGCGGCTGCCGGTCACCCGTGCCCTCTCACGCGCGAAGCCTACCGGGCGCCCTTGGTGGGGCCGGTGAACAAGGATGAGGGTGGT
>JALZCO010000368.1 GCA_030863015.1 Actinomycetota bacterium | reverse complement strand
GGTGCGGTGAACAACTTCCGCTTCAACGAGAGCCCCATCGACCTGCTTCGCCGCGTCGGTGACGTCGGCGCGACCGAGGGCACCCTGTGCCGGGAGGCCAAGGGCTGGTTCGACCGGACCTCAATGCCCGCCATGCTGGTATCAGACTTCAATATGTCCTCGGTGAGCCAGGCCAGCTAGCTCCCCGGGCTGGCCGCTTGTGAGGGATTTCTCAATTGCGGGCCGCGGTGTGCGGCCGGGTCTAGTCTTGTAACGATCCTTTTGACGTCTCACCGCCCGTGCTTCCCACGGGCGGTATTCGCCATTGCCGCGGGGAGGAGACAAGCAGTGACGGCAGCAACCATCCCGGGTCTCGACGATGCGCCGTTCAACCACGCACGGTTGCACGACTGGGTGCGGGACACGGCGGAACTGACCATGCCCGACCGCGTGGTCTGGTGCGATGGTTCCGAGCAGGAGTGGCAATGGCTCACCACCGAACTGGTCGACGCCGGCACCTTCACCCGCTTGGACCGCAAGCCGAACTCGTTCTGGACCGTCTCGGACCCGTCTGATGTAGCACGGGTGGAAGAGCGCACCTTCATCTGCTCGCGCGCGGAACACGACTCCGGTGCCACCAACAACTGGATGCACCCGGACCGGATGAAGGCAATCATGACCGCGCTGTACCGAGGATGCATGCGCGGCCGGACGATGTATGTGGTGCCTTTCTGCATGGGCCCGCTGGACGACGCTGCACCCAAGGTGGGTGTGGAGATCACCGATTCCGCCTACGTGGTGTGCTCGATGAAGATCATGACCCGGATGGGGGCCGCGGCACTGCGCAAGTTCACCCGACCCGACGGTGGGGACGCGGACTTCGTGGCTTGCCTGCACTCGGTGGGCCACCCTCTGGAGCCTGGCGAGGCCGATGTGCCCTGGCCGTGCAACGACACCAAGTACATCAGCCACTTCCCCGACGACCGGCTGATCTGGAGCTTCGGCTCCGGCTACGGCGGCAATGCGCTGCTGGGCAAGAAGTGCTACTCGCTGCGGATCGCCTCGGTGATGGCTCGAGACGAGGGCTGGCTCGCCGAGCACATGCTGATCATCAAATTGACCAGCCCGCAGAACCGGATCTATTACGTTGCGGCTGCGTTCCCGTCGGCTTGCGGCAAGACGAACCTGGCGATGTTGCAGCCGACCATCCCCGGCTGGAAGGTCGAGACGCTGGGTGACGACATCGCCTGGATGCGCTTCGGTGCCGACGGCAAACTTTATGCGGTGAATCCGGAGAACGGGTTCTTCGGCGTCGCCCCGGGTACCAGCTGGAAGACCAACCCCAACGCCATGCGCACCCTGCAGTACGGCAACTCGATCTTCATCAACGTCGCGCTCACCGATGACGGCGACATCTGGTGGGAGGGCATGGAGGGCACCCCGGCGCACGCCATCTCGTGGACCAAGCAGGATTGGACACCAGCTGATGGAGCGGCCGGGCAGCGCGGCGCGCACCCGAACTCGCGGTACTGCACCCCGATGGCGCAGTGCCCGGTACTCGCCGACGAGTGGGACGATCCGGCTGGCGTGCCGATCTCGGCGATCGTCTTCGGTGGTCGTCGGGCTGACACCGTGCCGCTGGTCAACGAGGCGTTCGACTGGCAGCACGGGGTGTTTCTGGGGGCCACGCTGTCCAGCGAGAAGACGGCGGCGGCGGCCGGCGGGCTCGGCGAGGTGCGCCGCGATCCAATGGCGATGCTGCCGTTCATCGGCTACAACGCCGGTGATTACTTCCAGCACTGGATCAACGTCGGCAAGGGTGCCGATGCCGGCAAGCTGCCGAAGATTTTCTACGTGAACTGGTTTCGCCGCGGTGCCGACCAGCACTTCCTGTGGCCGGGCTTCGGGGAGAACAGCCGGGTGCTGAAGTGGATCATTGAGCGGATCGAGGGCCGGGCTGCCGCAGCCGATACCCCTATCGGCCGGGTTCCCGGCCCTGACCAACTCGATCTGTCCGGGTTGGATGTCCCGACCGGCGACGTGACCGCTGCGTTGGCGGTGGACGTCGACGAGTGGCTGGCCGAGCTCCCGAGCATCGAACAGTGGTTCACCAAGATCGGCCCCACCCTCCCCAGCTCCCTACGCAACGAGCTCGACGCCCTCAAGCAGCGCCTCTTCACCTGCCCACCGCATTGAGCAGACTCAGCGGGGTTATCCGACCTTGTGTTACCCCGCTGAGCCTGCTGAATGCGCATAATGTCGGGATGTCGTCGCCCCGACCGCGGTCGCTGTACTGGAGCAACTGGAATCTGTTGTTGCTGGTGCCGCTGCTCATACTGGTCACCCCGGTGTACAACCGCATCGAACCGCGGCTGCTGGGTTTCCCGTTCTTCTACTGGTACCAGTTCCTATGGGTGCCGGTCGGGGTGATCTGCACCGCTGTGGTGTACCTGAAGACGCGGGGTGATCGGTGATGAACCCGCAGTGGACCGAGATCATCGTCTTCACGCTGCTGTTCGGTTTTGTCACGGTGCTGGGCTTCATCGCGGTGCGGTGGCGGGCCGCGGCCACGCTGGACCACCTGGACGAATGGGGGCTCGGCGGCCGGAAATTCGGCTCGTGGGTCACCTGGTTTCTCATCGGTGGTGATCTCTACACGGCGTACACCTT
>JALZCO010000357.1 GCA_030863015.1 Actinomycetota bacterium | reverse complement strand
GCCCCGACCGATTCCTCGGCGACGCCCTGCTCGCCTGAGCGCAACGTGCGGTCAGGACTCGAGGAACCATGGACTGGTGTAGGCAAGCGCGTGGTTGTTCGCAGGGTGGTCGAGCGGACCTTGCGTGCCGTTACGAACCTCGGGGTCGGCCAGCCGCAGCACCACCCAATGCCCCTCCCCGATATCCAGCGGCACCGTGAAGCGGGCGACGTCACCGCAGCGCATCTCGATGACATCGGCCACTGCGGGTACCGGCGTGCCTGGACGCAGCACCTGAACCTGCAGCGAGCGGTCAAGCCAGGAAGGTGCGCCATCGACGTCGAGCGCGAATGCCACGCAACCATTGCGGTGCCGCAGGACCGAGCCCATGCGAACCCCACTCGCAGTAGCGTCCACCCGCAGTCCCGGCTCACGGGTGGCGAAGAACCTTCGGGCCCGCAACGCCTCCGCGACGCCTGCCCGGCTGTGCTCGGCAACCCACAGCCCGGCCCGTCCCCTCCCCTCCGGCAATCCCCAGTCGGTACCGTGCTCGTCACTGACCCCGAGTAGCCCAGTCCGCCAGCCAGCCTCCAGGCAAGCCACCAGGGGAGAGGTGCCGCCCGCCGCGACGCCTTGGAAAAGGTAGTCATCGCAGCGGTTGAACATCTCCAGGCTGACCACCTGCTCGGCGGCTGCAGCCGTATAACGAAAGTTCGCGAAGGCGCCCTTCTCCCGGCAAGGATGGTTGAAGCCGGCAAGCCCAGCCGGAGGGTGAGCGCCGTTGCGGCGACCGAACCGGCTCAGCCAGGCATACAGCTCGACCATGGACCCATGCGTTGCCACGTCGGTGAAGTCATCGGTGAACCACGCATTGACGTGCCCGAGCTGCGGGTGTGACCACTCGAAGCCGCGGATCGCGGTGAACTCTCCGGGCCGGTCGTAGGTCTCGGCCAGCTTCCCGATGCGCCGCCAACCGGCCCGGTCCAGCCCGATCCACGGCGTGCCGCCTAGACCAGTGCCCTCCACGGTGGCACCGCGGATCGCGTGATCGGTCAGTGCTGCGACGTCCAGACCGGCGTCGCGCATAGAGGGGAACGCCGCTTCAGGGTCGCCGGCACCGTCGGAAAGCAACGTGTGGTTGTGCAGGTCAGCGTGGACCAGCACGGTGCCGGAACTGATCCGGGAACGACGGGCGGCCCCGGCTTCGAGCCCCGGAGTGCGCAGCCGCGCTCCTGCTGCTGAAGACAGCAACAGCGCGCTGGCGTCGGTCACATCTCTGCCGGAGGTCACCAGCCGCGCTGGGCCAGCCGCTGTCCGTCGGTCAACTCGCCGACATTGATCCCTACCATCGCCTCGCCGAGCCCCCGGGACACCTTCGCCACCATCTCCGGATCATCATGGAACGTCGTGGCCTTGACGATCGCCTCTGCACGCTTGGCAGGGTCACCGGACTTGAAGATGCCCGAGCCGACGAACACGCCCTCGGCGCCCAGCTGCATCATCATCGCCGCGTCGGCGGGCGTGGCGATGCCCCCAGCGGTGAACAGCACCACCGGCAGCGAGCCGGTCTCGGCGACCTCGCGGACCAGCTCCACCGGAGCCGCCAGCTCCTTGGCTGCCGCGAACAGCTCCTCAGGTGGCATCGCCGCCAGGGCGCGGATGCCCGCGCGGATCGAGCGCATGTGCCGGGTCGCCTCGACGACATTGCCGGTCCCGGCTTCACCCTTGGATCGGATCATGGCCGCACCCTCGGAGATCCGGCGCAGCGCCTCACCCAAGTTGGTAGCCCCGCAGACGAACGGCACGGTGAAAGGGAACTTGTCGATGTGGTGGGCCTCATCGGCCGGGGTCAGCACCTCGGACTCGTCGACATAGTCGACGCCGATCGCCTGCAGCACCTGCGCCTCGACGAAATGGCCGATGCGTGCCTTGGCCATGACTGGGATGGACACCGCCTCGATGATCCCAGTGATCATGTCCGGGTCACTCATCCGGGCCACACCACCCTGCGCGCGGATGTCGGCGGGAACCCGCTCCAGCGCCATGACAGCCACCGCACCGGCGTCTTCGGCAATCTTGGCCTGCTCCGACGTGACCACGTCCATGATCACACCGCCCTTGAGCATCTCGGCCATCCCGCGCTTGACCAGTGCGGTACCGATCTGACGCTCAGTGTTGATATTCTCGGCGAGCACGGCGGTTCGCTCCTCAGGGCAGTGGCAGGAGACAAGCACTGGGACCCAAGTAGACGGGACCCTGTACCCGATCGTACGTCGGGGGGCTGCCAACGTCGCGGGTTCCAGACTGCTGGGGGGTTGCCCTCGACCGGCACACCGGTGTGAGATCGACCACACGGTCCGCATAGCCGAGGGTGGGGTGCCATGGGCACGAAAGGCAACGGTGAGCGTCCTGATCCCGCGGTAGCGGCGCAGGACCCCTCTCGGATCCGCAATGTGGCCTTGGTCGGGCCGTCCGGGGCGGGGAAGACTACGTTGGCGGAGGCACTGCTCGCGGCGACCGGTGTGATCAGCCGGGCAGGCACGGTTACCGACGGCACCACGGTGTGTGACCACGACCCGGCCGCGGTGCGCCAACAACGGTCGGTCACGTTGGCCATCGCGCCCCTGCAGCACGCCGGTATCAAGATAAACCTTGTGGACACCCCCGGTTACGCCGACTTCGTTGGCGAGCTGCGGGCTGGGCTGCGGGCGGCTGACGCAGTGCTGTTCGTGATCTCCGCTGGAGACGGCGTCGACCCCGCCACGGTCGCGCTCTGGCAGGAGTGCGCGGACGCCGGGATGCCCCGAGCAGTGGTGGTGAGCCGGCTGGACCACCCACGGGCCGATCTGGACGGCGTGATAGTCGCCTGCCGGGCTGCCTTCGGTGACGGCGTGCTGCCGCTGTACCTGCCGGTCCGGGACGAGGCCGGTGCGGTGACCGGTCTGGTGGGGCTGTTGTCGCAGCGACTGTTCGACTATCGCAACGGATACCCGCCGGTGGAAGGCGAGACCAACCCGGTGGGCAACGCCGTGGACGCCGACGAGTTCGCCGTGGCCCGCAATGAACTCATCGAGGGAATCATCTCCGAGAGCGAAGACGAGTCCCTGATGGACAGCTATCTCGGCGGCGAGGATCTCGAGGTCGATGCGCTGATATCGGACTTGGAGACCGCGGTCACGCGCGGTTCTTTTCACCCGGTGATCCCGGCGTGCGCCAGCACCGGGGTGGGGCTCGCTGAGCTCCTCGAGGTGCTCACCGGTGCCTTCCCTGCTCCCGGCAAGCACTCCCCTCCTCCGGTGACCCGCCCCGATGGATCGACGCACCCCATGGTGGACGTGGACCCCAACGCAGCGCTGGTGGCAGAGGTCGTCCGCACCACCGTCGATCCCTATCAGGGTCGGGTATCGCTGGTGCGGGTTTTCTCCGGAACGTTGCACCCCGACCGTCCGGTGCACGTCTCCGGGCACGGACTGGCCGACCGCGGGCACGCCGACCATGACGTCGACGAGCGGGTGGCGCACGTCTACACCCCGCTGGGCGGCACGCTGAGCGAAGTACCCCACTGTGTGGCCGGTGACCTCTGCGCGGTGACCAAGGTAGTCTCCGCGGAGACCGGGGACACCCTGTCCGCGCCGAACACTCCACTGCTGGTCACGCCGTGGACGATGCCGGAGCCGTTGCTGCCGGTCGCCGTGGTGGGCCGCAGCCGCAGCGACGAAGATGCGTTGGCCCGTGGATTGGGGCGGTTGGTGGCCGCAGACCCGACGCTGCGGCTGGAGCGCAACGCCGAGACCCACCAGATGGTGTTGTGGTGCATGGGCGAGGCGCACGCCGACGTCGTGCTCTCCCGGCTGCGCGCGGCCGGCGCCGACGTGGACACCGAGCCGGTCGTCGTGCCGCTGCGGGAGACCTTCGGCGGTCCCACCAAAGGCCACGGACGGCACGTCAAGCAGTCCGGCGGGCACGGTCAGTACGCGGTGTGCGACATCGAGGTGGAGCCACTGCCCCGAGGTAGCGGGTTCGAGTTTGTGGACAAGGTGGTCGGCGGGGCGGTACCGCACCAATTCATCCCCAGCGTGGAGAAGGGTGTCCGGACGCAGATGGAACGCGGTCTGGGCAGTAGCGGTTACCCGCTGGTGGATATCCGGGTCACGCTGATCGACGGCAAGGCGCACAGCGTGGACTCCTCCGACGCGGCCTTCCAGATGGCGGGGGCACTGGCGCTCAAGGACGCCGCAGAGAAGGGCAGCATCGTCACGTTGGAGCCGCTGGACGAGGTGGAAGTGCGGATGCCCGAGGAGCACCTGGGGACCGTGCTGGGAGATCTGTCGGGCCGGCGCGGTCGGGTGCTGGGCACCGAGACCGATCAAACCGGCCAGATGCTGGTGCGCGCTGAGGTGCCGGCAGCCGAGCTGCTCCGCTACGCCGTCGATCTGCGCGGGCTGACGTCGGGCACCGCCAGTTTCACCCGGCGCTTCTGCCGCTACGCTCCAGCGCCGTCCAGCTCCAGCCCATAGCCCGCCAGCACAGGTTCGGCGATCTCGAAATAGCGCGGTAGCGGGGCCCTACCGGCCAGTCGCAGCCAGCGCACCGTCCGGTGGGAACGCAACGCCAGCGTGTCCCGCACCGCGTCGTTGTAGATGCGTCGGGCGATCACCACCCGCTGCTGTGCGTCGGCTAGCTGGCCGGCGCGGGCTGGGTCGAGGCCGGTGAGGTCCAGCACCGCGAGCACCCGGCCCACCTCGTTCTCCATCTCCTCCCGGGCTGCGTGCGCCCCGGCTTGAAGGCCCGCCTCGGCCACGGCCTGAAGGGCCACATCGGTCTCTGCCCGAAGGGCCACACCGGCCGCACCGTTCATCGCGGCGGCCCCATCCAATTCCCCGAGCATGAGCGCGCGGCGGCGCAGCGCCGCGTCCAGAGCAGCCCATGCCGCGTCGGTCCGCACATGCAGCCGGTCCAACCGGGTGGCCGCGTGCATCGCACCAAGCGCGCTGACCGCAGCGACCAGCAGCCCGGCAGCCACCGCCCCGGCCACTCTCATCGTGCGACCCTAGACGAGCCGTAGCGTGTGAGCCGAGCCCCAGCCGGTAAGCGGCGCGGGTCGGCGGCAACCGCCGTCTCGTAGACCTGAACCACTCGCCGCGCCACCACCGGCCAGTCCCACACCATCGAACGCCGCCGGCCGGCAGCAGCCAGGTCGGCGCGCCGGCCCGGATCATCGAGCAGGTCACCAAGCGCCCCGGACAGCGCCGCCGGTACTCCGGCGGGGACGAGCACCCC
>JALZCO010000354.1 GCA_030863015.1 Actinomycetota bacterium | reverse complement strand
GTTACGCACTCACGGCGCGTACAGCGCCTCAATCTCGGCGGCGAACTCCTTGGCCACCACCGTCCGCTTGATCTTAAGACTCGGAGTGAGCTGCCCACCAGCCTCGGTGAAGTCGATCGGCAGGATCCGGAACTTGCGGATCATCTCGGCCCTGGACACGGTCTTGTTGGCGTCGTCCACCGCACCTTGCACCTCGGCGCGCAGGGACTCATCGTCAATCAGGTCGGCAGTGGAGCTGCCAGCCGGCTTGCCGTGTTCAGCACACCAGGCCGGGAGAGCCTCGGCGTCGAGGGTGATCAAGGCGGCGATGAAGGGCTGCTTGTCACCCACCACCATGCATTGGCTGATCAGCCGGTGAGCCCGGATCCGGTCCTCCAGCGCGGTCGGGGAGACATTCTTGCCGGCCGCGGTGACGATGATCTCCTTCTTGCGACCGGTGATCCGCAGGAAGCCGTCGGCGTCCAGCTCGCCGAGGTCGCCGGTGTGAAACCAGCCGTCGACGATGGCCTCCTCGGTGGCCTGCTCGTTGCGCCAGTACCGGCGCAGCACACCGGGTCCCTTGATCAGCACCTCGCCATCGTCGTTGATCTTGATGGTCACGCCGGGCAACGGTCGGCCCACGGTACCGATCTTGAAGTGCTTCTCGGTGTTGACCGTGGCGGGTGCGCTGGTCTCGGTCAACCCGTAGCCCTCCAGCACCGGCACTCCGATACCGCGGAAGAAATGCCCGAGCCGCTCGCCCAGTGGGGCGCCACCGGAGACCGCCGCGACGCACCGACCGCCGAGCACCGCCCGTAGCTTGGAATAGACCAATTGGTCGAACAATGCGTGCTTGGCCCGCAGAGCCAGTCCGGGCCCGCCGGTGTCTTGGGCACGGCTCCACTCGGTGGCGGTCGCGTCGGCGATGTCGAAGATGCGGCCCTTGCCGTCGGCGTGTGCCTTCTGCTTGGCCGTGTTGTAAACCTTCTCGAACACCCGAGGCACCGCCAGCACGAACGTGGGCCGGAACTCAGCCAACGCGGCAACCAGGTTCTTCACGTCCGGAGTGTGCCCGAGGGTGATCCGCCCGTACACGCAGCAGCACTGGACGATTCGGGCGAGCACGTGCGCCAGCGGAATGAATAGCAGCATTGAGTTGCTCGGCTGCATCAGGTTGGGAAACTCCGCCAGGGCTGCCCGGGTCACGGAGAGCAGGTTGCGGTGGGTGATATCGCAGCCCTTGGGACGCCCTGTGGTTCCTGAAGTGTAGATCAGTGTTGCCTGGTCGTCGGCGCTCACCGCGGTAGCGCGTTCCCGAACGGCTTTGTCACTGATTCCGGCGCCCACCTCGGTGAGCTCATCAACCGCTGCTGCCGGACCTCCGCTGCTCATCGCCGGCTCGATTTGCCAGATGAGGCGCGGTTCACCCAGGCGATCAACCAGCTCCTGAACCATCTGGCGGTGAGCAAGGGTCTCGACGATGATCGCCTTAGCACCGGAGTCGGACAGGATCCATTCCACCTGCTCGGAAGAGGCCGTCTGGTAGATCGGCACCGTCGATGCGCCGGCCGCCCATATCGCATAGTCCAGCAGGGTCCACTCATACCGGGTCTTGGACAGTAGCGCGACTCGATCTCCGCGTTCGATGCCCGATGCAATGAGCCCCTTGGCCACGGATGTGATCTGCTTCGCGAAGTCCGCCGCTGTGATGTCCACCCAGCCGCCGTCGACCCGGCGGCGAAAGCTCACGCTGCCGGCGAACCGCTCGGCATTGGCCCACACCGCATCGGTAAGGTTTTCCTCGTCGGTCACCGTTACGGTGGCCGGGACTGTGAACTCCCGCACGGGTACCTCCGTGGTTCGGGCTGCTCCACTGCTTTCTGGCCAGGCCGTTCGATCGGCCTGGCCGGAGTATCGAACGTATCGTGACCAGCGTTCGGTCCAACAGCCCGGCGGTGCTTGAACCGCCCGGCCGGCGAGTAGCCTGCCTGCATGTGCGGGTCCATGTGGTGTCCGACGTGCACGGCAACGCGGACGCTCTGGCCAGGGCCGGCGCGGGCGCCGATGCGCTGCTGGTACTCGGGGACCTCATCGACTTCGTGAACTATCACGATCACTCCGCT
This sequence comes from Actinomycetota bacterium, assembly GCA_030863015.1. Lineage (GTDB taxonomy): Bacteria > Actinomycetota > Actinomycetes > Mycobacteriales > Pseudonocardiaceae. The sequence continues at coordinate 782 of JALZCO010000354.1, read as the reverse complement.
GGGATCCTCGGTTCGGTATTCGGGCCTGCCGTGGTGCACCGATTCGCGCAGCTGCGTTCAGATGCTGCGCCGGGCGAGGCGTTCGCGTTTGTGCGTGGTCTGTGGGCGGGTGTTCCAGACCCGCGCAGGGTGGTTCGCGATGCCGTCGCCGAGCAGTACGAACGCCTGTTCGCAGTGTTGCCGATCCCGACTTATGCCACCCCCGGCAATGTGGACCTGCCCGAGCTGTGGCCGCGTTTCGCGCGCCCCGGCGTGCATATTCTGGATGGCCAGACCACCGACATCGGCGGCCTGCGTTGCGGCTTCGTCGGTGGCGGACTCTTACCCGAAGGGGTCTCCCGGCCGCCTGACACGGCGTTTAGCTCTTACCTGCGCACCCCGCAGCAGTACGCGGCCGCGGTCGAGGCATTGGGGCGGGTGGATGTCTTATGCAGCCACATCCCGCCCGCGGTGCCTGAGCTGCTTTACGACGTGCAGGCCCGCCGACCTGAAGCCGGGTCCGAACAGCTGCTTGCGGTGATCTGCCGCGACCGACCGCGTGCCGCATTGTTCGGGCACGTGCATCAACCACTGGCGCGGCGGGTCCGGATGGGGCGCACCGAATGCGTCAACGTCGGGCACTTCCAGCGCACCGGCACCCCGCATGTGCTGAGGTGGTGACACTCCCGGCGATGAGATGCGCGGTCGCTCACCCGGCAGGTGTTGAAGTGTGAGGGGTGGCCGCGGGAGAGCTGGGCTACAGCCGCGCCCCGTCGTCCCAGCCTTCCGGTGGTGGACCGGAG
>JALZCO010000349.1 GCA_030863015.1 Actinomycetota bacterium | reverse complement strand
GCCCCGACCGGCAGTACCGGCAGCGTGGCCTCGCGAAGAGTCCAGCGGCGAATCTCGATGCCAGCGGCGTACGTCGTTGCGGCAACAGTCAACGCGGCGGCGCCGGCGACGGCGCGTCCCATCCGATTCACACCGGCGAGCTTAGTGGGGCCACGTCACCACAGAGCTCTAGTCTTCAAGGTCATGACGAAGTTGAAGGATCGGCTGCGCGCTGACCTGTCCACGGCGATCAAATCCCGGAGCACCGTCACAGTGGCGACACTGCGGATGGCGCTGTCGGCGATCACCACCGAGGAGGTCGCGGGCACCGCGGCCCGGGAGCTGTCCGATCAAGAAGTACTCGCGGTGCTCGCCCGGGAGGCCAAGAAGCGGCGGGAGGCCGCCGAGGCCTTCGCTGCGGCGGGGCGTGATGAGCTGGCCAGCCGTGAGCGCGCGGAAGGCGAGGTGCTCGCCCATTACCTGCCTGCCCAGCTCAGCGACGATGAGGTCGCGGCTGTGGTCGCTGAGGCCATCGACGACGTGACCGGGCAAATCGGCAAGCCTCCTGGGCTTGGGCAATTAGGCCTGGTGATGAAGGCAGCGATGGCCAGGGCAGCTGGCCGCGCCGAGGGCCGCCGGGTGTCCACCGCCGTCATAGCCGCCCTGCAGGGTTAGGCATCACTGCAGGGCTACCGCTACCGCTCTTCCGAGTCGGAGTCTGACCCCCTGTCCGACTCGGAGTCGGAGTCGGACTCGTCGTTCGAGGGTGATCTATCGGATCTTGAGTCCCTGTCTCTCGAGTCCCTCGAGTCCCTTGAGTCCCTCGAACGCCGTGGTCGCTCGGAAGCCGAGGGCGGGGGAGACGGGAACACCGGGGTCGCTCTCCGTCGCGGTGGGCCGGTACTGATCACGATCGTCACCGTGTCACCGGGCATTGCGGTCCGGGTTGACTGGGATGCGACCGTGCCCGCCGGCGCGTCGGACTCCGACGTCTCCCGCTGCACCCGGAATCCGGCGCGCTCCAGGATGAGCTGCGCGCTGTTCTCACCCTGCCCGACGACGTCGGGGACGGGTGTTCCGCCGCCCGTCACGTAGCGCGGTTCAGTGGGTGGCAGCGGCGCCACCGGCAGCCCCTCGTGCATCGGCACCATGGCGTTGAACCAGGTGCGAGCCGGGACCTTGCCGCCGAAGATATTGCCGTTGCCGCACAACCGGGGAGGGTCGGTGTCACAGATCGGGGAGGGTCGTGAGCCGTCAGGCCAGACCAGCACCGCGCCGGCGTACTGCGGCGTCGCTCCGACGAACCCGGCGGAGCGGTTGGCCGTGGTGGTGCCCGTCTTGCCCAGCATTGGTCGGGCCCAATTCACAGCCTTCGCGGCAGCGAACGCGGTGCCGCCGGGTTGATCGTCCTTGCTCAAGCCGACCGCCAAGGAGTTTGCCAGACCTTCGGGGACGGCCTGCTCGCACGGCGCCTCAGGCACCTTCACCGGTGTGCCGTTGCGGTCCAGCACCGCATCGAGCGGGGTCGGCGGACACCATTTCCCGCCGCTCATCAATGTGGCCGCGACGTTGGCAAGGTCGAGTGGGCTGGTCGGCTCGGGGCCGAGGGTGTAAGAGCCCCGCCGTTCCTGCTTCACCGCGTCGGAGATGGTGCGGCCCCGAGCGTCGCGTGCCATCAGGCTATCCCGCATGCCCAGCCGGTAAGCCATGTTCACCACCGGATCGATCGATCCAATCCGATCCTCCAGAGCCACGAACGTGGTGTTCGGGGAGATGGCCAGCGCCGTCTGCAGCGAGACCGAACCGTTGCGGTAGTTACCTGCGTTGCCAACCGAGTACGCGCGACCGTTGTCCTTGAACACCCGCGAGGTGTAGGAATCCGTCACCGGCACTGGGCTCTCGATCCCCATACCCCGCTCCAGCATGGCGGCGGCGGTGAAGATTTTGTAGATCGATCCGGCGCCGAAACCCTGCACGAGAGACGGCAGGGCATAGGAAGTCTGGCCGGCATCGGCATCGAGTCCGTAGTCGCGGTTGGCCACCAGTGCCCGAACCGCATGCCGTTCCCGGCCCGGTTCCACGATTGCCATCGCGTTGGCGATTCCTCGAGTTTGAGTCGGGACCTCAGAACTCGCCGCCCGCTTGGCCAGGTCACTGGCTCGGCGGTCCAGATTGGTGCGGATCAGGTACCCGCCGCGACGCAATTTTTCTTCCGTGAACCCTGCAGCGCTGAGGTAGTCCAGGGTGTACTGGCAGTAGAAGCCGTCGGCAGGACCGGCACCAACGCAACCGTTGGTCAGCCCGGTCAGCGGACGCTGGATACCCAGCGGCTCGGCCTTGGCCACCTCCGCCTGCCCACGGGTGATCGACCCGACATTATTCATTTCATCAATGACGACATTGCGCCGCGCCAGAGCCTGCTCGGGGTTCTCAATCGGGTCGTAGGTACTGGGCGATCGCACCATGCCGGCGAGCAGAGCGGCCTGCGGGATGGTGAGCCGGTCCGGCGTGGTGTTGAAGTAGGTTCGCGACGCCGACGCCACTCCGTAGGTGTTGTGGCCGAAGAAGACAATGTTGAGATATCGCGCCAGGATTTCGTCCTTGGAGAGCTGCTTTTCCAGTTGCAGGGCCACCCGAATTTCCCGCAGCTTGCGCGCGGGGCTGCTTTCCACGGCCGCCGCCCGCTCTGCGTCGTTGCGCGCGACCGCGTACAGCAGGTAGTTCTTGACGTACTGCATCGTGAGGGTGGACGCGCCCTGGCCCTCCAGCGCGCTGCCGCTGGCAGTCAGGTTGGTCGTCACCGCGCGAGCGGTGCCGCGCCAGTCGACTCCGTTGTGCTCGAAGAACCGCCGGTCCTCGATGGAGATGATCGCCGCTTTCATGGTGTCGGCGATCGCCTGCGGCGGCGTGTTGAACCGGTTCTGGTCGAACACGTAGGCGATCGGTACCCCATCCTTGTCGGTGATCGTGCTGACCAGCGGTACCTGGCTCTGGACAAGGTCGGAGGACACGTTGCGGACTGTGTCGCTGGCTTGGTTGGAGGCCAGACCGGCAGCACCCACGGCCGGAAACAGGAAGCCCGCCACCAGCAGGCCCGCCAGCACACACAGGCTGATGGCTCGGATCAACGCATTGCCGGTCAACACCCCGGCGAGCCTACGCCGCTGCTCTCTCACCGCCGACGAGGCGTGGCCGAACCGCTACCGGAGCACGCCGTCCACCCAGGTCTTGAACCCCTCGGCGGCGAAGCACAGGTAGCCGCGCATCGCTCGCACTCCGTTAGTGGCTCCTGGTAGCACCTCGCCGAGTGCCAAATGCCATGTCCACCAGGCTCATACCGCAGGTCTGATCCGTCAGGGCAGCGCGCAACGATGTTGCGAAGCGGAAACGTATCTGGGGGTACCCGCCGATGCACTGGATGGAAAGCGAAGGCTGCGACGGCGGTGAAGGTGGAACGAGTGAGCAACGCTATCGAGCTCCGGTGGACTGATCTGGTGGACGAGCCGATCAGCGGACGCGGACTGGCCATGCTCCGCGCGGTATCCGACGGTCGCGCTGAGCTTGCCTGCAGCTGCGAACCCGACCTGTTCGTCGACGGCCTGGGCTGCTGCGACCAGTACACCGCGCATTGTCTGGCCCGGGCCGGTCTGATTCGCCCGGCGGTTCCGGGCGCCATCGGCCAGCGGGTGCGGGTCGAGCTCACCGTCGCCGGCCGTGCAATTCTTCATAGCTGCCGAAGATTGCCGGCTGACATTCAACCGTTGGGCGCGCAAGGTCCGCCATCTACCGACCTGCTCTCAGCTGTTGGTATCAACGAGTACCGTCATGGTGTGTGAGCGCATCCCACACCACGCAGCAGAGCTTCCTGCTCGAAATAGAGGCGTTGGTCGCCGCCCTGATGGGTGATGCCCGACCAGCGGACATCACGTCCTTGGTTGACCAGCTCGAGGTCACCCTGGACCACGGGGAAGAAATCCCGCAGGCCGCGATCACCGACGTCCGCTCGGCGATCGAGCTGATTCGGGACGGTCGCCCGTGCGCCGCGGTCAGCGCGCTGCTCGCTGCTCGCTCCACACTCGGCGCGCCACCGCGCTAGCTCGCGCACCCGGGCCGGCATCGCTCACGACCGGCCCGACGATCAGTACCTGCAGGGTGTGCCGCGTCGCGCCATGCTGGTCGGTGTGGATGACGACGTGCTCGGCAGGGCCTTGCGAGCCACCGTGCGTGGCCAGGTGCGAACCGACGCCGGGAGCCGGGCGCTCTATGCCACCGATGCCTCGAACTACCGGGTGCCACCCCGTGCCGTAGTGCTGCCCCGCTGTGTCGACGATGTGCACGCCGTGGTCGCCTTCTGCCGTGAGCAGGGCGTGCCACTTACTGCCCGAGGCGCCGGTACGTCGATAGCGGGTAATGCCATCGGCCCCGGTGTAGTACTCGACTTCTCCCGCCACCTCGATGCGGTGCTCGAAGTCGACCCGGCAACCCGGCTGGCCCGGGTGCAGCCGGGGGTAGTGCTTGACACGTTGCAGGCCGCGGTCGCCCCGCACGGTCTGCGTTTCGGCCCCGACCCGTCCTCCCACGGTCGCTGCACGCTGGGCGGGATGATCGGAAACAACGCCTGCGGAACGCACTCGATCGCCTGGGGCACCACCGCACAGAGTGTCGAGGAACTCGTGGTGCTGCTGCCCGACGGCTCCCGGCTGGTAGCGGGCTGCGGGCAGCTGCCGGCGGAGGTGGCCACGCTGGAGCGCGAGCATCGCCGGCTGATCCGTACCGCCCTGCCGGACTGGCCACGCCGCGGCTCCGGCTATGCCCTGCAGCATTTGCTGCCCGAGCACGGTTCGCATCTGGCCCGCGCACTGGTCGGTACGGAGGGCACCTGTGCGGTGCTGCTCGAGGCGACCGTGCGGCTGGTCGCGCCATCGCCGGCGGTGGCTTTGCTGGTGCTGGGATTTCCGGATGTGCCAGCCGCGGCTGATGCCGTACCGGGGCTGCTTGCGCACCGCCCGCTCACGGTGGAGGCAATGGACGCTGCGTTGATCGAGGCGTTGCGGGCCCGTGGACGCCCGGTAGCGCAGCTTCCTGAGGGTGTGGCCTGGCTGCTTGTCGAGTTGGGCGCGGACGACTTGGGTGCAGCGGTGGCGGCGGCGCAGGCCGCGGCGGCCGACGCCACCCGTCCGCATCTGGTGGTGGCCGATCCGGCGCACCGGGCGACCCTGTGGCGGATCCGCGAGGCAGGCGCCGGTCTGGTGACCCGGCTGGCCGACGGTTCGCAGGCATGGCCGGGCTGGGAGGACGCCACGGTGCCCCCCGACCGGCTCGGCGACTACCTGCGTGACTTCGCCGACCTGCTCGTCGAGCATCGCCGGACAGGGTCGATCTACGGGCATTTCGGCGAGGGCTGCGTTCACGTGCGGACCGACGCCGATCTGCTTACTTCAGCCGGCCGTCGGAACTTCCGGCGATTCCTCGAGCAGGCCGCAGACCTGGTGGTGGCCCACCGCGGTTCGCTGTCCGGGGAACATGGCGACGGGCGGGCTCGCAGCGAGCTGCTGAACCGGATGTATCCCCGCGAGGTGCTCGACCTGTTCGCTCGATTCAAGAACATCTTCGATCCGGACCGGCTGCTCAACCCCGGAGTGCTGGTGGATCCCCAACCGTTGGACGCTGACCTACGACCTGGCCGGGAACGCGACCTGCCGGTGACTCTCGCGTTGACGCACGACGGGGGCAGCCTGGCCGAAGCCACCCGGCGCTGCGTCGGTGTCGGTGCCTGCCGGCAGCTGGAAGGGCCCGCCGTGATGTGTCCCAGCTTTCAGGTCACCCGGGACGAGAAGCACTCCACCCGTGGCCGGGCGCACCTGCTGGCCGAGATGCTGGCCGGCGATCTGGTGACCGGCGGCTGGCAGTCCCCGGAGTTGCATGAGGCGTTGGACCTGTGCCTGGCCTGCAAGGCGTGTGCCTCGGAGTGCCCGGTCAACGTGGACATGGCCAGCTACAAGGCCGAGTTCCTGCATCAGCGTTACCTTCACCGGTTGCGGCCACGGTGGCACTACGCGTTGGGTGGGTTGCCGCTGGCGGCTTGGGCGGCCGGGCTGACCCCGGCGGTGGCCAACCGGGCTGCACCATGGCTGGCCAAGCTGGGTGGGGTGTCCACGACCCGCCCGCTGCCCCGGTTCGTTCGTTACCGCCCGCCGCAACTGCGGTCCGGGCTGGCACCGCGCGGTGCGGTGTTGTTGTGGCCCGACACCTTCACCAGGTCGTTTGACCCCCCGGTGGTGCATGCTGCGGCGCGAGTGCTCACCGCGGCAGGCTTCGCCGTCCGGCTGCCCCGAGCCACCCTGTGTTGCGGGCTGACGTGGCTGGCCACCGGGCAGTTGGGGATGGCCCGGATAGTGCTGCGACGTACTCTGCGGCTGCTGCGGTCGGAGATCGGTGCCGGCGTGCCGGTGGTGGGTCTTGAGCCCAGCTGTGTCGCCACGCTGCGCTCCGACCTGGCCGAGTTGCTCCCGGACGATCCGGCCGCGGCCATACTCGCCCGGCAGGCACGCACGCTCGCCGAGGTGCTGGGCGAGCGCGCGCCGGATTGGCAGCCCCCTGGACGTGACCGGGATGCGGTGCAGCAAGTGCACTGCCACCAGCATGCGGTGCTGGGCCACGACCCCGA
>JALZCO010000342.1 GCA_030863015.1 Actinomycetota bacterium | reverse complement strand
GGCAAGCCCTGGTGCTCGCTGAAGAGGCGCGGGGCAAAGGCGATGAGGCCAAGGCGCAACAGTACGAGCAGGCCGCAGAGTCCTTCGCTACCCAGCTGGTGACTACGGAGAAATCAGTGGAGGACCTCAAGACGCTGCATGATCAGTCCCTGCAGGCCGCCGGCCAGGCCAAGCAAGCGGTCGAACGCAACGCAGTGGTGTTGCAAAGCAAGATCACAGAGCGGACCAAGCTGCTCTCTCAGCTGGAGCAGGCGAAAATGCAGGAGCAGGTGTCCGCATCGCTGCAGTCGATGACCGAGCTGACCGCGCCAGGCAACACACCGTCGCTCGACGAGGTCCGGGATAAGATCGAGCGCCGGTACGCCAACGCTATCGGATCCGCTGAGCTGGCCCAGAACTCCGTCCAGGGGCGGATGCTCGAGGTACAGCAGTCGACGCTGGACATGGCGGGCCGCTCCCGCCTGGAGCAGATCCGCGCCTCGATACATGGGGCACCGGTCGCGGGGGAGGTCACTGCTGGTGAGCCTCCGCCACAGCCCACTTCGCCGCAGCAGGCCCTACCTCCGAAGAGCCAGCCTCAGCCGGGGCAGGGCTGATCTCGGCAAAGCTCTCCGTCAGGCGTCCTGTGCCTCGGTGCGCCGTCTGAGCTGGGTGGTCCGCAGCATCCGGGCCAGTAGCACGTCGTAGGCCACCGCGATCTCCCGCGCCCCAGGCGTGCCCCAGCGTTGAATCGGCAGCCCGGCGCCTTGGGCGTGCTGCACCGCCGAGCGGTCCGGCAGCACAGTGGGCAGCATCAGCGATCCGAAGATTTCTTGGAGTTCGTTGATCCGGTAGTTGTGCTCGCTGGAGCGAACCCGGACCCGGTTGACCACGACGCCCATCGCCTGCAGGTGGGGATTGTGCGTGCGCTCGTGCTGTACGGCTTCGAAGGCACGCTGTACACCGGCGACCGCATAAATGGTTGGTTCGGTGATCAGCAGCGCGCGGTCGGCCGCGACCAACGCTGACCGGGTGAGTAGGCCAAGCGAGGGCGGGCAGTCCAACAGCACTAGCCGATACGGTGAATCGTCCTGATCTGCTGCCTCGTCCAGAGTGGACAGTGCATGGTCGAGCCAGCAGAGCCGGGTGATGTCGGGAGCCGGTCGATTGTGTGCCTCGGCCTCCTCGGCGCTGACCAGAACGTCTAGGCCCTCACCCCAGCCGCTGGGCGCGATGGCGGCCCTCAGTACCGACGGGTCTGGATCGGCCAGCACGTCGGCCAGCGTCGATTTCGTCGCGTCGGGAGCCAGGGCCGCGGTGCAGTTTCCCTGCGGATCGAGATCTACGACCAGGGTCCGGATCTTTCGCTGCAGGGCAGCTCCGGCGAGCCCGAGTACTATCGATGTCTTGCCCACTCCGCCCTTGAGGCTGAGCACTGCCAGGGTTCGCACCGGGGCAGCTTATGGGCCCCAGCTCGGCGGTGCGCCGCAGCATCCCCCAGAGCGGTAGAATATCGAACACAAGTTCGAGCAGCTGGAGGGTGCTGGTGGGGCGCAGCGCGGATCTACCCCGAGCGAATCTACCCCGGGCCGTCCTTGCGCGACGCGCGCTGGCCGACCGCGCAGACGACGGGGGCTGTCCCGTGCTGCATGTCGACATGGACGCCTTCTACGCGTCGATCGAAATTCGCGCTCGTCCGGAACTGGCTGGATTGCCGGTCGTGGTGGCGGGCGGTACCAATTCGACCGGCAACCGTGGCGTCGTGCTTTCAGCGAGCTATGAGGCCCGAGCCCACGGCATCCGCTCGGCAATGCCGGTGGCGCAGGCCCGCCGGCTATGCCCGCAGGCGAGGTTCGTGCCGCCGCAGTTCCCTCGCTATGCGGAGGTTTCACGGGGCGTGATGGCACTGTTCCGCGAGATCAGCCCACTGGTCGAGCCGTTGAGCTTGGACGAGGCCTTCCTCGATGTCGGCGGCTCATTGCGCAGGCTGGGCATGAGCCCGGCCGGTATCGGGGAGTGGATCCGCGGGCAGGTCTATGACACCTACCAGGTGAGCTGCTCGGTGGGGGTCGCCCGGAGCAAGTTCTTGGCCAAGCTCGCCTCCGGATTGGCCAAGCCGGATGGGCTGCTGGTGGTGCCCGCCGACGGCGCGCTGGAATTCCTGCACCCGTTGCCGGTATCGGCGTTGTGGGGAGTGGGCCGGCGCACCGCTGAGGCGTTGCTTCGGTTGGGATGCCGCACGGTGGCCGACGTCGCAGGCATTCCACTGCCCGCGCTGCGCCGCGCGGTGGGCGTCGTGGCCGCCCAGCATTTGCATGAGCTCGCAAACGGCCGTGACGAGCGCCCGGTAGTATCTGATGCACCGGAGAAGTCGGTCGGCGCGGAGCAGACCTTCTCTCATGACGTGGCCGACCGGGCGGTGCTGCGCCGTGAGCTATTGCGGCTGGCCGAGCGCACCACCGCTGCGTTGCGGTCCCGCAGCCTGTGCGGGCGGACGATCGCCCTGAAGATCCGTTATCCGGACTTCACCACCATCAGCCGCTCTCGAACCCTGTCCGGTCCGAGTGACTCGGTGCAGGAGGTGTTCGGGGTGGCCGCCGAGCTGTTGGAGAGTCACCTGCCGCCTGGGGCGGCGGTCCGCCTGCTGGGGGTACGGGTGGAACAGCTGCTCAAGGGCGCCGCAGTTGCACAGCTGGCCCTTGGCGGTGACAACGCGAACTGGTCGGATGCCGAACGTGTCGCGGATGCTGCGCGGTCGAAGTTCGGCAGCGCAGCCGTGCGTCTGGCCACCCTGTTGGACGCCCCGGAGCGGTCCGGTCAGGGGTGATAGTCACCCTTGCCTGAAACGAGTGGGCAGATCGGCTAGTCCGCGCCGCCGCGGACTCGTATCCTCGACGATAGGAGCCCACAGTGGGCACCTGGCGACCCCAGGTACTACCGTCAGACTGGCTACCATCGTCCGCCATCGAAAATCGGAGTGCCGGAGGAGGAGCGATGCCACTCTCCGAGCACGAGCAGCGTCTGCTCGAGCAGATCGAGCGCGCGCTCTATGCAGAGGACCCCAAGTTCGCGTCGAACGTCCGGGCTGCCCGGATGCGCAATCGGTACCACCGTCGCCGGATTCAGGGTATCGCGATCTTCGTGCTGGGCTTGCTGTTGCTCGTCGCCGGTGTGATGCTCCCGATCCGTCCGGTGGGGATTCCGGTGATCAGCGTCCTCGGCTTCCTGGTGATGTTTGCCGGTGCCGTTGTCGCGATCTTCTCCCGCCGTGGTGCCGGCAACGGCCGAGGCGCAGCGTCATCTGACCGGTCCGCTGCCGGCCAAGGCCGGGGCACGCTGGCCCAACGAATGGAGCAGCGGTTCCGGCGCCGTTTTGAGGACCATTAAGGTTCGGCACTCAGCGTTTCCAGGGCAGCACCGAGCGCGGAATCAGGCGCGTCATCCGGCTGGGTGGGGCGCATCGCGCCAGGCTGGTGCGCACGGCCTCCAGGGCACCGTAGATTTCACTATCAGCGTCCCGGGTATCGCTCGAGCTGGGCGAGGTACCGCCGTACCAGGTTCGCTCCACTGCACCGACCAGGGTCTGTAACCCGGTTTGTCCGGGTTCATCCAGGGCGTGCTCGTCGACCAGCCGCCGGGCTGCCACCCGCACGGTCTCGCCCACCGGTGGCACCACGCCACGGTCAGCCGACTCAGCCAACACCTCTTCCCACGCGGCCGACACCGCGTCCGGCCCCCCAGTGCCGACCAGGTGTAACCGCCACCTGCGGCGGGCCTCGCGCACAGTCAGCGGGATGAGCCCCAGCAGCCCGGCGAAGACCAGCAGCCCGATGACAGCCACCCCGATCCTGGCGCTAGCAGGATCGAGGACACCTTCCTCGCCAGGATCCTGGGACGCCCCGGCGGCCACGTCCGGCTCGGGCGCGGTGGTGCTGACCGCCGGAGGCGGAGCCAGCACCGATGCATCCGTGGACTGATCCCCGCCGGCGGCGACATAGCCCGGTACCACGGTGCGCCCGTCGGACAGTGGGGTTGGATCGAATGGCAGCCACCCAGAGCCCGGAAACCACACCTCCACCCAGGCATGCGCATCCTCGGTGGTGATCAGCCTGGAGTCGTCCGTGACTATTCCCGGTGTGAAGCCGACCGCGACCCGGGCCGGCACGCCCAGCGTCCGCAGCATGATCGCCATCGCGGACGCGAACTGCTCGCAGTAACCCCGGTGACCGGTGAACAGGAAATCCACCAGGGCGTCGCCGCTGTTACCCGGCGCGGTCCGCAGGTCGTAGCTGAACCCGTTGCCCGGCTCGGTGAACCATTGGTTGACGGCGACAGTGGCATCGAATGCCGTGCGGCTACCGGCGGTGATCTCGGCGGCCAGGTGGACCACCCTCAGGTCCACTCCGCCGGTGTCGAGGTACCGCGGATCGACCGTGGCGAAAAGTGCCCTGGTGCCGGGCCCTGCTGCGCGGAGCAACTCCGGATCTGGCTGCGGCAGTACCCCCAGCTCTGTATAGGGCTGCGCCCGTTGGCGCCGGTCAGAGAAGATGGTGATCGCGTCAGGGGCATAGTTCCAGTCCGGGCCGATGTCCTCCAGGGCCAGCGGGTAACCGAAGGACGGCAGCCAATTGTCCACGTAGTTGATCGGCTCGATCTGCACCTGCACAGCGGGTCCGGGAACCGGCTGGGCCACGCCGGCGGGTAGCGGCAGGCGCCCGGCAGGCTGCTGACCGCCACCCGCTGGTACCGCGCTATCCAGCGGACCCAGCAGCCAGCCCGCCTGGGTGTCGAACTGGCTCAGCGTCAACGCCCGCAGGTAAGCGCGCTGGTTGAGCCCCCGCACTCGGAACAGATCCACGACTTCTCCAGCGTGGAGCTGGCCGCGCAGCGAGGTGAAGGGTTTCAATCCGATCCCGCTGATCTGCCGGCTGTTGTCAGTGTCTGGCTGGCCGGTGCCCACGGCGGTGACCGACGTGCCGACGAGCAGCCCCACCGCCATGGCGGCGGCGCTCACGGTGACTGCAGCGGGTGCCGCACCGACATGCCACCCAGGACCGGCCGAGACGGTCGACACCAGGTGGCGGCGCATGGTGGGACGTCCCGCGTTATTGACGGCCAGCAGCAGCGCGAAAGCCAGTGCTCCCAGTGCGAAGCTCCACCAGGGCAGCAACCGGTTTGACAGTGCCGCAGGTACGACAATGACGCCCACCAGGACCAACCCCGTGGTCGCGGGCGCCGCGGCCGAGACGGCCAAGGTGTCCACGACAATGGCGATCAGCCCGAAGGCGACTACCAGCAGGCAGATCAGTTCGGTGCTCTCTGGTACCGGTGGTATGCCGTCCTGAATCTGCTGGGCGGCCCGTTTGAGTAGCGATCCCAGCTCGGCGACGGCGTTCGGCCCGGGCAGCACGAGGAGCCGTCCGCTGTGCGTGAACAGCGCAGTGACCAGTCCGGCCAAAGCGGCGAGTTGACCAGCCGCGACCACGATCAGCGGCATCCGCAGCAACCGCAGCAGCACTCCGGCAGCGACCATCACTGCGGTGGTCACCACCACCAAGCCCCACCAGCGCGCCCCGGTGAGCAGACCGGTCAATGACGTTGCGGCGAGCGCAACGGCCAGCCCGGCCACTGCGCCGGTTGCTGGGCCGGTGAGCGCCCGGGCAGCGAACCCGCTGAGGGCGTTCACCGCAGCGCCTCCCACCTGCTGCGAGAACTGATGCACAGGTGATTCCACACCAACGACGGTGGTTGTTCTGGACGGGCCACGGTGACCGACCATCCCGCTGCGACGAGCAGGCGGGCAGCTTGTCTCGGATCAGCACCGACAGCAACAGTTGAGACGTCCCCCGCAACGCTCCATGCTGCGACGTCGAGCAACACGGCGTGGCTGCGTCTCCCACGTGGGCGGTGCGCCAGCAGCTGCTCGACGATTGCCGGCCCGACCGCCCCGAGCACCGCGATCATCTCCTGACCCCCGGCCAGCGCCGGGCCGCTGGTGAAGTCAGGCTGGTGCCTGGCGCGCAGCGCGGCGAGGGCTTCGAGGCCGGTGTCAGTGGTCTGGGCGGTTATGTGGGTTCCGCCGGCATGCGCCACGCCCTCCTCAGTGATCAGCCGTACCCGCTGACCGTGCCGCACCAGGTGCACATACACACTGGCGGCCAGGGACACCGCGTACTCCAAACTCGAGGTGGGCCCGCTGCCGCGGTGTGCCGCGGCGCGATGGTCCAGCAATACGGTGACACTGTCGCGCCAGGGCCACTCCTGCACCCGCACCATCAACTCGTCTCGCCGGGCCGTCGTGCGCCAGTGCACCTGACGCAGGTCGTCGCCTTGGCGGTAGCTGCGGACCACGACGGCGTCCTGACCGGTCCCGGCGCCCACCCGTCCGGCGCCTGCTGCGCCGGCGCCCAGCTCACCCCCAGCGGGCATCCCGGTCAGCGTCACCACGACGGGCGTTACGACCAGCCGGTCCGGTCCGGCGAGCGTGCAACGGTACTGCGCCAAGCCCAGCGGATCGGTGATCCGCGCGACCAGCGGGCCGAGGTGGTGTATCCCGCGTTCCGCCAGGCGTAGTGAGTAGCTCAGTCGTGTCTCGCCGGACCCCGGCAGGCGCGACACCGCAAACCGGGCACAGCCGTCCTGGTGCGCCGCGGCCAGCACTGAGGGCACCGTATCCTCGAGGAGCAACCTGCCGCACAGTAGCCGTCCGCCCAGTAGCCGTCCGCCCAGCAGCTGGCCGCCCAGCAGCTGGCCGTCCAACCGTCCGGTGGAACTCACCACCAGCTGCACCTGGCGATCGCCGCCGACTGCTCCCCGGGGTGGCCCGCTGTCCCTGGTGGCCGCCAGCCTGACGTGGGTGAGCCCAACGACCAGTATGGCCAGCAGCGGAAGCGCCATGGCGAAGGCTGCTACCCGCAGTAGGTCCCGCTCATTGAGCAGCACCGCGCACAGCGCCGCGATCAGACCGGCGGTCAGCAGGCCCCAGCCGCGGATGGTCAGGCCGCCGCGTAGTCCTGGCACCTAACGCGCCCGTGGCGGGCGGTGCCAGTTCACAGCACCATTGCGGTCGCCACGGCCGTCGACACTGACCGCCGCTGGCCCGGCCGGCGCCTGGGGTACTGGCACCCGCGCCAGCACACCCCGCACTAGATCCTCCGGCGACAACTGGTCGGCTTCCGCCTCTGCGGTGAGCACCAACCGGTGCGACAGCACCTGCGGGGCAACAGCCTGCACGTCATCGGGTACCACGAAGTCACGGCCGACGAGGGCAGCTGCTGCCCGGCTGGTGCGAATCAGCTGCAGCGTGGCCCGTGGCGAGGCACCCAGCCGAAGCTCGGGCAACCGGCGAGTGGCGCCGACGACGTCCACGACGTAGCGGCGCACCTCGGCGGCCACGTGAATCAGGCGCACCGCTTGGCACAGGGTTGTCACTTCGGCTGCAGTGGACACCGCCTGTAGCGTGGCCAACGGGTCATCAGCCGCGTGCTCGTCGACCATCGCAAGCTCCGCGGCGGCATCCGGATAGCCTAACGAGACGCGGGCGGTGAACCGGTCACGCTGGGCTTCTGGCAATGTGTAGGTGCCTTCCATCTCGACCGGGTTCTGGGTCGCGATCACCATGAAAGGACCACTCAAGGGGTAGCTGCGCCCGTCGACGGTGACCTGGTGCTCCTCCATGCACTCCAGCAGGGCGGACTGGGTCTTGGGCGAAGCCCGGTTGATCTCGTCGCCCACCACCACATTGGCGAAGATCGGCCCGGGCCGGAAGTCGAAGCCTCCGGTGCTGCGATCGAAAACCGATGACCCGGTGATGTCGCTGGGCAAGAGGTCTGGGGTGAACTGGATCCGGTTGACCGTGCAATCAATGGATCGGGCCAACGCCTTGGCCAGTGAGGTCTTGCCCACTCCCGGCACGTCTTCGATCAGCAGGTGCCCCTCGGCGAGCAGCGTGACCAACGCGGTCCGCACCGCGTCGGGCTTGCCGACCAGCACCCGCTCGACATTGTCCGCGATTCGCTGCGCTACAGCGTGCACGTCCGCCAGTTGCGGCGGCTGCATCCCGGTGGGCGGCACGCTCACTGCGACCTCCTGATCGTCTGCCCGACTTTAACCGCCCGGCCAGCGACAAGCATCCAGATGGGCGACCTAAATCTGCTTCGGGCAGCGACAGGCTCCATGCGATGAGAGGACCACCACTTTGCCCCACGAGGCAAGCTCCGTAGGGGTTGAGATGGGTGGACGTGGGTCGTGGTGTGGTGTCGGGGCCCTGAGGTCCGTCCGGACTATCCGTGATCCCCCACCTTACTGCACTGCGTTGAGCAGGGCTGATCGCTTACTACCGGAGTAACGCAGGGTGGCGGGCCGTTGACAGTGGCAGAAAGTGGGGTAGTGTGGCGGGCAGTGGAGTACAAGGGCACTCCATGGCCAGCCACCGGCTGCTGGGAAGGGTGGGTAACCCGTGTTCCTGGGTACACACACCCCCCGGCTGGATGACAAGGGTCGGTTGACGCTGCCGGCGAAGTTCCGCGACGCGCTCGCAGGGGGGTTGATGGTCACCAAGGGACAGGATCACTGCCTCTACGTCTTCCCGCGCGCCGAATTCGAGGAGATGGCCCGCAAGGTGGCGCAGGCGCCGTTCACCAACGAGGCGGTGCGGGCCTACCAGCGTTACCTGTTCGCCGGCACCGATGAGCAACGCCCGGACGGGCAGGGCCGTATCTCGATCGCAGCCGAGTTGCGGCGCTATGCCGGGTTGAACAAGGACTGTGCGGTGATCGGAGCGATCAGCCGGTTGGAGATCTGGGATGCCGTGGCCTGGCAGCGCTACCTCGAGGAGCACGAGGAGTCCTACGCCCAGGCGCAGGAGGAGGTGCTGCCTGGCGTGATGTGACCCCGTGCCGCGAGGCCTCCGTCCGGCAGCCGCACCGTCAGTGCCTACATCAACTGCGATGCGGCTACACGGACCAGCAGAGTCCTGACGCACCTTCCCCGGCGCCAGGATTCTGGACACCGGGCGGAGACCTGGCGGCACTGGGAAGGGTTGACGCTGCACCGGCGGTCTTGGTCATGTCACGCAAGGAGGGTGGGTGTGGACGGAGGGAGGCTGCCGGTGGCCGATCACCCGCTCGGGGATGCCGGGTCCGCCCAGCACGTTCCGGTGCTGCTGCACCGGTGTCTAGAACTGCTCGAACCCGCTTTGACGGGCCGGCCAGCCGTGGTGCTCGACGCCACCGTGGGCCTCGGTGGCCACGCGGCTGCGCTGCTCGACGCTCATCCTGCGCTCACCTTGATCGGTATCGACCGCGACCCGCACGCGCTCGCGGTGGCCAGGGACCGGCTGCACGCGCACATCGACCACATTCATCTCGTGCAGGCGGTCTACGACGAGCTGCCACACATTCTTGCGCGCCTGGGCATCCCGCGTCTCGACGGCGCGCTGTTCGACCTGGGAG
>JALZCO010000331.1 GCA_030863015.1 Actinomycetota bacterium | reverse complement strand
CAGGATGAGTGCTCCGAGGATCGCGACGATCCAGGTTTGCAGGTTCCAGAACGTCTGGAGTCCTATTCCGAAGATGCGGCTGCCGAGAAATCCGCCGATCAGGGCCCCGATGATGCCCAACAGCATGGTGACAATGATGCCGCCCGGATCGTCACCCGGCATGATCAATTTGGCGATGGCTCCCGCGAGCAGCCCCAGAACAATCCACCCAAGAACGCCCATGCCCCTTTACTCCCTCCATGTGCCTGAAGAGAGCAGTATGACCCTTTCCGGAAGCCTCGCACACAGTGTCACCCCGCAGCCGGAGACAACGACCTGGATGGACCCGTCACACTGTTACACTCCGTGCTGCAGGACAAGCACCGGGTCATCGCAAACCGACGCCAGTCAAAGAGCAGCCGCGACCACTGCGCCAAGACGACGCATTCCATGCTGCAGAATCGACCTACTCACTTGCCCGCCGGTCCGGTCCCGCTGCTGCGCGCGGCTTTGCGGCCGTGCTCGCGCGGGCCGGAGCTGATCCGGAGGTTCGCCGGGAGGACTCCGGACCGAATAGGTGTTGCGTCAGCTCGGCAACCGCCTGTCGGCATTCTTCACGGCTGTCTCAAGACCCGAACGCTCTACAACGAACAGACCGCGTGGGATCACCACCAGGAAGATCAACGAGCTGCTTGACGCGCCGCTGGGTCGGAGGGATCTTCAACGCAGCCGGCCTTCCGGTTGCGTACATCGGAAGGCCAGCTGGGTGCGGTCGTAGTGCGGTGGTAGGGCCGGTACCGGGCAGGCGGTTTTTACGGTTGCGCGGCAACGGATGTGTCAGTGGCTCGCTTGATAGTGGCTGTGGCTGCTTCAGCGGCGTGGGGTGTGCGGTCTCGGCTGGCTGAGTCGCCTGGCTGGATGGCGGTCAGCGACGGTTGGTGAGCGAGGATCCGCAACACCGTGATGTGGATGATTACACCGATGGGGAGCAGGAAGGTCGGAACCAGTACCTCCGGCAGCACCGTCATCGGGAGGGTGTTTGGTTGGCCGGTGAAGAGTTGCAGAACGCCAGGAGCCGAGGTCACGCCGAGTGTGACGGCCATGGCGAGGTCCAGCAGACCGAGGGCGTGGAAGGTGATCGGCAGGCGGCGACGAGTTGGGTGCTTCCACATGGCGTAGGCGACGACCGGTGCGGCCAGTCCGATGATCACATCACCGATCCCGGCGGGCAGCGCGAAGTGCGCGGGCAACAGTTGTTGCAGGTACAGCGTGATGAACACGATCCCGACGACTCGCCAGGTGTTGACCAAGGTGAGCAGCGCGAGCACCCGGGGAGTGGCAAGCGCGTCACGCACCGCGGGTATTCGGGTGAGCAGCACGCCAGCGCAGATGGGGATGAGCAGACCACCGGCGATGGCCGGGACGGTGTCGTCGGCACGGCCGAGGAACACGTCGGCGCCGCCGGTGGCCGCGGCGGCGGCTAGCCAGGCCACCAGCAGCGCGCCGACTCCGAGGGCCACGCCCAGGGCGGATCGCCGCGGTGATCCGCGTTGCCGTGCAGCGACATAGCCGATGGCGGCTAGTGCAGGCACCACGACGATGCAAGCTGTGATCGTGACCAGGGAGGCATAGCTGGGGAGCGTGTACATGAGATTTCTGGTCCTTTCGTGGGGATCGGTCTCAGCTGCGGTCGCCGGGTTGAGGGCGCGGCGAGCGATCCACGTGGCTCGCGGTGCGCACCAATGGCGCCACTGCAGTTGCTCAGTCGCTGCTTCGACGGGAGCAAAGACGGCGGCGACCATGGTGACTCGGCTGCCGATAATTCACGGCAAATTCCCCGATGAGGCGTCAGGGGAGGCCCGGGCGGCGCGCCAGCGTGACGGTGAGGATTCAGGTGTCGAGCGCCCTGTGCGGCACCGCTACCGGCGGCACGATCAAGTTCCACGACCACCGTTACACCATCCTGAGACCTAGCTGAGTTTCATGATGAAACTGACCATAGCTCCGTAAGTCCTTTCACGCAACCCACTCTGGTAGGCTGGTTGGCAGAGGTGAGTGCTGTGCTGCTGCGGACCTACGACGACCAGATGTGCTCCATCGCCCGCGCCCTGGAGGTGGTAGGCGAGCGCTGGAGTCTGCTCATCGTCCGCGACGCCCTGCTCGGGCTGAGCCGCTTCGAGCAATTCCAAGACAGTCTTGG
>JALZCO010000330.1 GCA_030863015.1 Actinomycetota bacterium | reverse complement strand
GTGCAGGTGCCATGCCGTGGCCAGGGCGGCCCGCAGTGGAGCGGTGGGCACTCGGAAAACCCGGGCGCCCAGCAGTTCGGACAGTTGCGCCGCGTCGATCACCGGCTCGGCCGCGAGGTTGAACGCTCCGCGTACCTCGCGCGTGGCCGCCAGCCGGTATGCCTGCCCCGCGTCGGCAGAGTGCAGCGCCTGGAAGCGCAGCCCCGGCAGGTCGGGCACAGCCGGGATCAGACTGGGCCGCGCCAGCCCGTTCGGTAACAGTGGCCCGGCGAACAGCCGCCGCTGCTCGTGGGCCGACTCGCGCTTGAAGATGAAACCCGGTCGCAGCCGGACGACCCTTGTTTCTGGATGTTCGTATTCGAAGGTATCGAGGACCCGCTCGACGTAGGCCTTCTCCCGGGTGTATCCGGCGTTGGGCCAGCCGTGGGTAGGCCAGCTCTCGTCGACCTTCCGGTCCTTCGGACCCGGCGAGTATGCGCCCACCGATGAGGCGTAGACGACCGTTCGCACGCCCGCGTCAGCCGCTGCCCGGAAGACCCGGATGCTGCCCTCGACGTTGGCCGTCCAGGTGGTGACCGGATCGTGGGTGGGCTGGAACAGCCACGCCAGATGGATCAGCACGTCGGCGCCGCGCAGGTGCGGCACCAGCTCGTCTTTTGCGACGTCCGCCTGCGCCCACTGGGTCTTGGGCGCCTGCCAGTTGGGCAACCGCCGGGCTAGGCCAAGTATCGAGGCAACGCCCGCGTCGGCGGCGAGGGACTCGATGACGCTCGTGCCGACGTTGCCAGTGGCGCCGGTGATCACTATGTGCATTCTCAGGAAGTTCCCTAAGCTCGAACAATTAAACGGGCGTCCTGTGAGGCAACAACCACAGATCACGCCGGGACGTCCATGTGGTGTCGAAGTCGCTACTCAGTCGCTACGTAGCCAGAGCGGCACTCCACCTGATGTTGATCGACGCAGTAGGGGCCGTGGAGGTCTTCGATGGTCCCGCCGCTCCGGCTGGCCCTATCCTGCTCGGCGTGCAGCTGATCGATGTCGTGGTGGAGACACCGCGCGGCAATCGCAACAAGTACGAGATCGATGAGCAGACCGGGCTGGTCTGGCTCGACCGGCGGCTGCCTGGCGCCTTCGCTTTTCCCGCTGATTACGGTTACGTTCCAGGCGCGCTCGGGTCCGATGACGAACCGCTCGACGCGTTAGTGCTCACGATCGAGCCGACCTATCCCGGAGTGCGGGTACGGGCCCGGCCGATCGGAGTCTTTTGGGTCCTGACTGGGCATGGCCGCGAAGCAAAACTGGTGTGTGTGCCCGAGGGTGAGCCCGCTTACGCCGAGGTCGAGGACCTATCTCAGCTGCCGGCGCACCAGCTTGCCGAGATCGCCAACTTTTTCGACATCTACCGCAGTCTCGACCCGGACAGCGAGACGCAGTGCGACGGGTATGAGGGGGCAGCAGCAGCGCAGCGGGTCCTCACTCGGGCCGGGGTGAACTGCACTTCCCCTTGAGAAATCGGAGTGTTGGGCACGGACGGTCCACCACCCGCATCGGGTACCGGATGACGTCACCACCGCATGGAAAACCACCGATCCACCGGCTCATGGCGAGACGGCTGCAGCAGCCGCAGCGCACCGGGACGGACGGTGAACTCCAGCGGAGTGTTGAGTTCGGCAGCCTCACCGTCGACCCCGATGGGGATGGACGGCGTGTCGGTCGTCATCGTCTGCCGGGTGGTCGGCCATGCGGCGACCAACGCGCGACCGCTAACGAGCCGGCCCGTTCCCCGCACGAGCCTCGCCGTTAGCGGACGGTCCGCTCCCGGCAGACCTAGGAGGTACACCCACAACCTGCCCTCGTCCAGACGAGGACGCAGTGCCGGACCGGGGGCAACGCCCGGGGAATACGCGTTGTTGGACACTAGAGCCACCAGCAGCTGCTCAGGGGTCACGACTCGACGAGGTACTGAGGTGCGCAG
This sequence comes from Actinomycetota bacterium, assembly GCA_030863015.1. Taxonomy (GTDB): domain Bacteria; phylum Actinomycetota; class Actinomycetes; order Mycobacteriales; family Pseudonocardiaceae. Next base: position 645 of record JALZCO010000330.1, on the reverse strand, counting down.
CGACGCGCTGCGCCCACCCCAGAAGACGGCGCGCCGGGCATAACGCGTCGCGACACGTATACGGCGCCGGCGGTACTCCGGATCGCGGACCATTGCGGCGTAAAAGCCGACCGAGACGTTGTTGAGAAACACCCGGCCGTTGACTGTCCCGACGTCGATTCGCATCTCATGGCCATCGTCGATCGCGGCAAGCTGGCCTGCCGGGTCGGTGACGTCTGCTCCGCAGTCCTTTGCGAAGTGGTTGCGCGTGCCGCAGGGAACGACGACCAGGGCGACGTCATGCTCGGCTGCCACCCCCGCTACAGCGCTGACCGTGCCATCTCCACCGGCTGCGACAAGGACGTCAGCGCCCTCATCCACCGCCTCCTGCGCGAGGGCGCCAGCCTTGTAACCCGCAGAGACCTCACGGACATCGATCCGCCGGGCCCGAGCGGCCCGACGGACAACGGGCTGGTGCCTACCCGCACCCGCTGCGGGGTTAAGGATGACGGTGATGGATGTATAGGCCATCGACGCGATTTACCTGCCTTACGTAACTCGATCTTGACAGCACCGATCGACAGCAACATCGGCGACCGGAGAGACACCAGGCGGTATCACTACAGACAGCTAACAGCACGTGGCAGACGGGCCATGATCGCCCCG
>JALZCO010000316.1 GCA_030863015.1 Actinomycetota bacterium | reverse complement strand
GGGCAGCTGAAAGAGGGTGGGCGCATGGTGATCCCCATCGGTCCGCCGGGCAGCTACCAGACGCTGTGGCGGTTCACCAAGCAGCAAGGCAAGGTGGTCTCCGAGAACATCATCGACGTGGCATTTGTTCCCCTAGTTCGCGAATCGTGACGGCGGTGGTGTCCCGGATCTGCCGACCGCTGCGGGCCGCCAGTAATGCGACCGCGTAGGCGATCGCAGCACAGACGAACACGACTTCGAAGCCCCACGACAGGGCGATCATCGGGGCCAGGATGGCGCTCACCACGGACGTGAACCCGTTCACTCCCCAGGCCAGCGGTAACCGGCTGGGTCTGGCGGCGCCGAGCGATATCAAACCACGGGGAAATCCTATGCCCATCAGAAATCCCAGCGGAGCGAGTAAGAGCAGTGTGATCCCGATGCGCACTCCCAAGTCCCAACCGAGAGCCCCCGGAAGTACCGTCGATAACACCAGCGGGTACAGGGCCACGGTAGCCACGAGCACGGCCAGACCACCGCGCCACGGCATCTTCGCCGAGCACGCGCTTCCCAGACCCGAGAAGGCCAGCAGTCCAAAGACCACAATCGCGAACGATCGGGCGGAATGGTCCAAGAACAGTACGAAGCGCTGCACGAGGGCCACCTCAACGAGGAGAAATCCGAGCCCCAGCGCCGCGAAGTACGCCATCGGCGGCGCCCGGCTGTTGCGCTCTGTTCGATCCGGGCCTCGTCGACGAATGGCGGCGGCCGGCACCACGAGCAGCGCCAGCGACAGGCCCGTGGTCAGCACGAGCAAAGCCACGAGGATCAGGTAGCCGCTTCCCCCGAAGGGCTGCCAGGTCTTGCCGAGCAGGGCGATGACGGTCGGCGTCTGCTCCCACTTGAAGAAGTGGAAGAAGAACGGCCGGGTGTCGCGCGGGGGTGCCACGTCGTACTCGTACCGGTCGTACAGAGCTTGCTCGTCGGACAGCAGCTGCCGGAAGGACTCATGGTAACGATCCCGGCGCAGCACGTTGGCGACGTTTGCTTCTCCGGGCTGGGTTCCTGGATACCAGACGAGATCGAACTGGCGTTCCCGGGTGAAGGTCTTCGCTGATTCGATCTCCGCCTGGGTGAACGGTTCCTGCTTCGCCAGAATGAGCATTGTCGAGAACGACCGGATGGCGATGATTCTGGTAGCCGGGTCCTTCCCGGCACGTCGCAGGGCGTCGACCATCAGCGCGCCCGCACGCAGTTCCTCGGTCGGAGGCAGCTGCAGCCACCGGTGGACGGCCAGCAGTCCCCCGGGAGCCAGGTGAGCGAGGTAGGCGTCGAACGCCTCTGCGGTCAGCGGGTAGGTCTCTGAAAGGGAGAATGCCCCGGCCGTCACTGCGCGACGGTTTTCCGACAGGGCCAGCGTGACGACATCGAACGTCTCCGGGGAGCGCGTCAGGTACCCGCGTGGGTTCGACACCACCAACTCGACGCGCGGATCCTGGTAGATGTCGCCGGCCCGGGACGACAGGTCAGATGTGAGAAGCTCGGCGAGGAGGTGATTGTTCTCCACGGCAACGACCGAGCGCGCACCAAGTTCCAGGGACGACAGCACCTCGAGGCCCCCGCCCGGCTCGAGGATCAGAGTCCGCGACGCCGGCCGCAGGCGATGCACCAGCGAGGTGGGCAGGCCGTCGACGAATGCCTGGGTCAGCCCCTTCCGGGCGGTGAGCGGAAGCACGACTTCACCGTCGACGACCACGGCGCTCTGTTCGGGCAGGCTGCCCTGGTACTGCAGCGTCAACCCGGGTGCGGAATGAATGGCGGAACTTGACACGACGTCAATCCGCGAAGCCGCGTTGGATCTGTGCTCCAGAACCTGGGTGTCGGGGAAGCTTTGGAGCTGGGACAGCGGCTTGTACGGCGATAGCCGGATCTCGAGCCAGGACGGTGCCTGCCACAAGAGCAGCAGAACCAAGCCGGCAGCCGTCAACCCGATGAATCGGTCCAGCTGGCGTGAGCGTCCGCCGGGCGCCTCAGCTTCGGATCGTGCGCAAGCGAACGCGACGCAACCCGAAGCGGCCGTCAACCCGGCGAGCAGGACAGCGACGGTGGGGTCGGCCCGGTCCAAGGCGACCAGAGCCGTCACCGCGCCGACCGCCGAGCCGGCCAGACCCGCCCCGTACAAGCCCGAGGCTCGCTGCGGCCATCTCGTCAGCGGTAATCCGAGGACCAGCCCGGCGAGCAGGAATGCAATGGCATAGCAGAGCAGGTATGCGGTCAGCAGCCCGAGCTGGGTGGGCTCCCAGCCCACCCGGTAGGGATCGAATGGGATCAGGTTCGAGACGGCATAGCCGCATACCAGCGCCAGCGAGGTAGCCGCTGCCAGGCGGGCAAGCAGCGCGGGACGCAACGGCTGGCGTGGCGGTGGACGAAGCCCGAGCAGGGTGCCGCTGGCCCCGAACCCCAGGAGCCCGAGACTCATCGCCAGGAAAGCGAAATGGTAGCCGTAGGAGATGGCGAAGATGCGGGTGAGAGCAACTTCGTACAGGAGGGTCGCGGCTGCTACCGATCCCACTCCCAGGTAGACGAGCACGCGTTATCTCTCCCGAAAGCACCGCTGCCGTCTGGTTCGAGCTTCCCGTGCTGCTCCACCGTACCTGCGGGTGGGTGTGTAATCCGTATATCCCGGGTACTCGGCGGTCGTGTTGCGAACTGCTGTACGGTGGGCCGGAAGGCGATCCGCCGCGCCCGTGCGCTGGCGTTTTGACGGCGAGATCGCCGCCTTCGGCGCGGCATCGGGCCACCGCATCGTTGTTGGACGATGGCCGGTGTCGCCCTTCGGGTCCGTCAGCGACGTCATGGTCGAGGCGCCCGACGGCACCAGATTGCTGATCGCCCCGAGTAACGAGGTCGCCGGCTTTGTGGCCAGCACTTATCGCTTCGATTCCGTCGAGGTCAAGCCGGTTGAGGTGATCCGCCAACCGGGGCGGCTGGAAGTCGCAGCCGGCCAACTGCGAGCTACCATGACCATCGGACACAGGACCTGGCTTGGGATGTTGCTGCGAGCTGTGCCACGTTCCGTGGCCACGGCCCCCGCTTGGGTGAGTGTCGTGGACCCGCTGGTGCGCGCCATGCTCCCCGGTGTGCGTACCCGAGGTAGCGCTGGCGCCGGGCGAAAGGAGTGGTACGGGGCTTGGGACCACCATCGACTGGGGTCCGTGGCCGCCAGCTGGTGGGGGGCCGATCTCGGTTCCATGACCGACGTCTTTCCGCCCGTCCGATTCGGCTTCGGCTCGGCACCACGCCAGCCCTGCGTTGTGCGCCTGACCACTACCGTGCAGCTATGAGCAGGCCTGTACGGTTTTAGAGCTATTTACGAACTCATCCAAGAGTTTGGGCGCGCGACACCGGGGTACATCTTTAAGTAGCCAGTGCGACGGCGCGCGCAGGCATACGTCTGCGGTCGGCTGAGTGATGGAGGTGACCCACATGAGGATCCGTCCCCTTGGCGGTGCCGTCGGTTGCCTTTTTATGATTCTCTTCTCGGTATTTGCCTCCGTCATACTGACGGTGCTGTTGAACCTTGTCCTTCGGTGACAGCAGGGACCACCGTTCCTTGGCGATGAAGCCCTGCTGAGAAAACCAATCGCGGGCGACCAGGCGGGCCGATTTACCTTCCGCGGATCGCTGCCGGTTCAGCTCGACCACCACATCGTTTGACCACAGCCGAAAATGACTTCAAAGCCGGCTGCTGCCAGCAGGTATCCGGCGTCCGGTGATGGCCCCGTTGAACGAGTTCACGGCACGAGCCGAACCAGGCCGCTCTGCAGCGGCTTACCCAAGCCGGGACCACTGATTAGAGCTGCCACCACGGCGATCGAGATCGTCGCATACAGGGTTAGCGCTACGGTGCTCGAGGTGACCCGAGGCCCAGCAACGGCTGAGCAGGCTGAACAGCGCTGCCCCGCGTTGGACTAGCCCCGCGCGAAGGCTGTTGGATTGTCCAGTGGACTCAGAGCTGGAGCAGTCGCAGTGGTGGCGGGTCGTGGCACAGATCATCGACGCGAGTCACACCGCCTCGGGTGAAGATCTACCCCGCGTGATCAATGAGGCGGTGGGTCTGGTGGGAATGACAGCGCAGATGTATCTGGTTGACCTTGCTCAACAGACACTTTGGCCGGTTCCGAAAGATCACAGGGCAGCGGTCAGCGTTGAAGGCAGCCTGGCCGGACGTGCATTCCAATTCGTCACCGCCGTCGCCGGTACCGATCCCGACGCGGGCTCGGCACTGTGGCTTCCGATGGTCGATGGAACCGAACGGCTCGGTGTGCTGCGCCTGGGATTGCCGGACGGAGCCGACGGTGACGACCCTGGACTGCAACAACGGTGCTCGGTGGTAGCAGGGCTGGCCGGTCATCTCGTGGCCACCAAGTTCCCCTACGGCGATGTACTGAACGTCACCCGTCGCAGCACACCACTGACCGTGGCTGCTGAGTTGCTCTGGCATCTCGTGCCACCGCTTACGTTCACCTCTCCCGACTTGGTCATCACCGCAGTGCTCGAACCCCACGACCGGGTTGGGGGCGACGGTTTCGACTACGCCGTCGATGGCCAAGTGGCGTTCTGCGGGCTTTTCGACGCCGTTGGCCACGACCTACAGGCCGGTCTGGCTACCGCCGTTGCCCTCGCTGCGATCCGCAACGCCCGCCGCAGCGGCGAGTGCGACCTCAGTGTGATTGCACGTCGCGCCGACGCCGAGATCATGGCCCACGGTCCGCACGGCCGTTTTGTCACTGCAATCCTGGCACGTCTGGACACCGGCACTGGTAAGTTGAGCTACCTCGTCGCCGGACATCCGCCGCCACTGTTACTGCGCGCGAACAAGACCGTGAAAGTACTTCAGCATGGCCGTCGGGTGCCTCTGGGCGTATCCGGCCGCAACGTCGAAGTCGTAGACGAACATCTAGAGCCGGGTGACCGGCTGTTGCTCTACACCGA
>JALZCO010000305.1 GCA_030863015.1 Actinomycetota bacterium | reverse complement strand
CCCGAGCGGTGCGGAATGTGTGGGTAGCTGGAGAGCAGGTTGTGGCTGGCGGCGCACCGACCCGGGTCGATTCCGCGGAGGCGCACGCCGCGCTACGCTCCCGGGCTGCTCGACTCACCAGCTCGATTGGTAACTGAAGAAGCGGCGCTGGAGCGCCAATCAACCTCATCGGGGCGGGAGTGCCGGAGCCAACGTGCAGTGTGGTGACTCTACGTCGCTATAGGCGCACGTCCAGCTTTTCGCCGGGTGGACTGGGCGTGTCGGGCCCCTGTGCTCGCGCATCAGGCCTACGCTGTGCGCATAGTCGGGGAGACTGGAGACGCGGTTGGGTCGTCACGCGGCCACCCAGGACCCGTTGCATGTGTTCTACGTCGGCAGTTCCGCCGATCTGGGAGCACTGCGTCGGTTGATGGAGGCGCATGGGGCGGTGACTCGTAGCCGGCTAACGCCGGCGGTCGCCGTCGTTATCGCCGATCGCTCGGTACCTGCAGACCATCCCACCGTACGCGCCGCGGCCACGCTTGGCATTCCGGTGCTGGAACCCGGTGAGGCGATCGTCCAGTTCGCCGGTTGGCGAACCCGCTCCGAGTCGCTCCGGCAGCCGGTGCCCGATACCAGTACCGCTCGGCGATCCTGGCCCTTCCGATGGCGCACCCGTTGAGCGCTGACCCTGATACCGGCACGTGCGAGCATCATGGCTGCACCGACGCGTTCGGGGAGCGGTGGGGCACCGGGGCCAATCTGGTGACGGTGATGCGCACGGTCGCGACGGTGGCTGCCTGGGCCGTCGCGGTGACCACCGGCAGCGACGGCTGGCTGCTCGCTGCCCTGCTCTGTTATTGGGTCGGGGATATTGCCGATGGGCTCGTGGCCAGGCTGACCCATCGCGAGACCCGCACCGGGGCGATACTCGACGTGCTCGCCGACCGGTTGTGCGTCTGCCTGGTCGTGGTCAGCTACGTGACCGCCCATCCGGCAGCGGTAGCACCTGCCGCGGTGTTCTTGATCCAGTTCGTGGTGCTCGACGCCTACCTGACGCTGGCCTTCGCCCGCTGGTCGCTGCTGTCCCCGAATTACTTCAACCTGGTCGACGCCACGGTGCACCGGCTGAACTGGTCAATGCCGGCGAAGGCCACGAACACCGGCGCGGTGGTGCTGGTATGGCTGACCACCGAGTCACCGATGGCGGCGACGGTCCTCGCCGCGATGGTTCTTGGAGTGAAGTCGTTCAGCACGGCACGGCTGGCGCGGCTGCCCGTGCCACAGGCACTGTCGGGCTGCGCGGTGCGCGACGTGCACTGCGCCGGGATTAGCCGCGCAGCCGCATCGACATGACGAGATAGCGGTAGGAGCCGTCCCCGTTATCCGGTTCATCGGCATCAAGCCCTGTCAACGAGGAGATGACGGTGGGGCGCGAGGGCGCGGTGAACGACAGCGTCGCTCGCGCAGTGGTGACCCCGCTGAGCCCGTCGAGCAGGTACCCAGCGTTGAAGCCAATGGTCAGCGGTTCACCGGTGATACCGACTTCGAGCTCCTCCTCGGCACTGGATTCGTCATCGGCCTCCGCGGACAGCTGCACGCTGCCCTCGGCGAAGGCCAGCCGGACCGGCGCGAAGCGCTGGGCAACCAGCGACACCCGCTTGAGCGCCGCCACGAAGGGGCTCACCTCCACCTCCACGGTGGTGGTGACTTCCGTGGGCCACAGCGAAGCGAACTTGACGAATTCTCCATCTAGCAGCCGGGTGAGCGTCTGGCGTCCACCCGCGGAGAAACCAAGGAAACCGGCGTTGGCGGCGTCGCCCATCGACAGCAGCACCTCGCCGGCCGAGCCGAGGGACTTGGCGGCATCAGCGAGCGTCTTGGCCGGAATGATGACCGAAGATGCAGAGTCCAGGGTGCCGGTCGGCGTCCACGGGATGCGCCGTTCGGCGAGGCGGTACCGGTCGGTCGCAGCGAAGGTGAGCGCGTCGGCACCGATCTCCATGCGCACTCCGGTGAGCATGGGCAACGTCTCGTCTCGGCTGGCCGCCGCCGTGACCTGGGACACCGCGGTGGCGAAGACGTCACCGCGCACCTTGCCCGAGGTGGCGGGCAGTTCCGGCACCGCGGGGTAGTCCTCGACGTGCAACAGCGGCAGGTTGAATCGAGCCGAGCCGCAACGCACCGCCAGCCGGTTTCCCTCGACGGCCACCCGCACATCCTTGGGTGGCAGCGCGCGGGCGATCTCGGCGAGCAACCGGCCGGACACCAGCACTCGTCCAGCAGCCTTGTCGGTGACGGGCACCTCGACGCGGTTGAGCACCTCGAAGTCGAATCCGGAGACGATCATCGCACCATCGGTTACCTCGAGCACCACGCCCGCGGTGACCGGGACGACGGGCCGGGCCGGCAAGCCCCGCGCCGTCCACGCGACCGCCTCGGCGAACGCATCCCGCTCAAGCTCGAACTCCACGTTGAACCACCGTCTCTGCGAGTACTCCCGGTTGCGCCGGGTGCGCCAGCGTACCGGGACGTTATCGCGGTTCGACGGTGGTGGTCGGGGTGCGATCGATGGGTGCCAGCACGAGGTCATCGGTGCGTACTGGCCGCCGACCGGGCACCACCCAGCCCCCCTTATGCCCGGTCGGCGGTCCCTATATACGGCC
>JALZCO010000293.1 GCA_030863015.1 Actinomycetota bacterium | reverse complement strand
GTGGTGTACTCCAGCGCGCCACCGTTCGCCAACGCCTCGCGGACCGCCGCTATCGTGGTGCCCTTCTGGCCGATCGCCACGTAGATGCAGCGCACCTGCTTGGCCGGGTCGTCGGTCTCCCAGTTCGCCTTCTGATTGAGGATCGTGTCGATACAGACCGCGGTCTTGCCGGTCTTACGGTCACCGATGATCAGTTGGCGCTGGCCGCGGCCGATCGGGGTCTGCGAGTCGATCGCCTTGATGCCCGTCTGCAGCGGCTCCTTCACCGGCTGCCGGTCGATCACCGAGGGCGCCTGCAGCTCCAGCACCCGCTGCTCGTCGGCGGTGATGTCACCCAGGCCATCCAGCGGGTAGCCAAGCGGATCCACCGCCCGGCCGAGGAACCCGTCCCCCACCGGCACCGACAGGATCCTGCCGCTCCGCCTGACCTCCTGGCCTTCCTCGATGGCCCCGAAGTTGCCCAGGATGACCACGCCGATCTCGCGCACTTCCAGGTTGAGCGCGACGCCCAGCACGCCATGGGGGAACTCCAGGAGCTCGTTGGTCATCGCCGAGGGCAGGCCCTCGACCCGGGCGATGCCGTCACCGGCGTAGGTGACGACGCCCACCTCCTCACGCGAGGTATCAGTCGAGAAGGAAGTGACGTAGTTCTCGATCGCTCTCTGGATCTCGTCCGAGGAGATCGTCAGCTCCGCCATGGCTATCGTTTCCTGCTCTCATGTCGATCGTTCATCGTGCACTTCATCGAGACATCCATTGGCGCGCCTTGTCCAGCCGAGCAGCCACGCTGCCGTCGATCACCTCGTCGCCCACCCGGATCACCAGCCCACCCAGCAGCTCAGGATCGAGATCGACCTTGAGCGAGATCGGCCGCCGGTAAATCCGGTCGAGCACCTCGAGCAACCGCTGTTCCTGCTGCTGCGACAGCGGACCCGCAGCGCTGACGTGGGCCACCGAGCGCTCCCGGCGGCTCGCTGCCCGATCCACGAGTTCCTCGACGATCTCACCGAGCGGTCGCCGCCGTGGCGCCCGAACCGCCTGTTCCAGGAGTCGGCGAGTCACCGGGCGGCTGCGATCGGCCAGCACCGTGTTCAGCAGCTCCAGGCGCTGCGCGACCGGCGCGCTCTCATCACCCAGCAGCGTCGCCAGGCGCGGTTGGGCGGCCAGGATGCGACCGAACCGGAACAGCTCATCCTCGACGTCCTCGAGGCTGCGGTCCCGCTCAGCCAGCATGAGCAGCGCCTGCCTGGCCAGCTCCTCGATCCCGTCGACCAAGTCCAACGGCCGAGACCAGCGAGAGGCGACCACGTCGCCCAACATCCGCAGGGTGATCCGGCTCACCTTGCCGCCGAACAAAGCCTCGATCATCCGCTTGCGGACCTGCGGGGGGGCCGCGGAATCGGCGAGGTGCCGCCGGATCACCGGCTGCTGCCCGAGCACCGCGGCGACAGCGCCAAGGTCGTCGCCCACCCGCTCGCGGTCCTGAACATTGGCCCCGGAGATGCGCTTCTCGAGCTGCTCGCGGGCCGTGGCCAAGGCCGCCCTGCTGGCCGGTTGCATCAGCGCTTCCGCCGCCCGGCGGGCACTGACACGGCACCGTCAGTAGCACTCTCGGTGCCGGCCATACCCTCCAACTCGTCGAGGAAGCGATCCACCGTGCCGGCTCGCCGGGCGTCGTCGGCGACCGACTCACCGACGATGCGACCGGCCAACGTCACGGCCAACTTGCCCAACTCCCCGCGCAACTCGCGGACGACCTGCTCGCGTTGGGTGGCCAGTTGCTCCTCGCCGCGCTGACGGATCCGGGCGACCTCCTGCTCGGCCTGCTGACGCATCTCGTCCTTGATTTCCTGGGCATCGGCGCGGGCCGTCTCGCGGATCTTGGCGGCCTCGACGCGGGCCTCGGCAAGCGCTTGGGAGTAACGGGCCTCGGCCTCCTCCAGGCGCGTGCGGGCCTGCTGGCTTTCCTCGATCTGCCGGCGGACCATCTCCTGGCGCTCGTTCATCGCCCGCTTGACCGGGGGTACCACGTAGCGCCAGACCACGCCGAGCACGAGCAGGAAAACCACCAGCTCGACGAAGAATGTCGCGTTGGGGATCAGGAAGATGTTGCCACCGCCTGGGGCGGCCACATTGTGCGAACTCATGGATTTACCGTCCCTGCCAGATTATCTGCGCCAAGATTAGCCGCCTGCGAGCGCGAAGACGAACACCGCCATGAAGGCCAGGTTGATGAAGTACATCGCCTCGACCAGACCCACCGTCAGGAAGAAAATGGTGAACAGCCGGCCCTGCGCCTCGGGCTGGCGAGCAACGCCCTGAATCGTCGCGCCGCCGGCCAGCCCGTCACCGATGGCGGCACCGATCGCGCCACCGGCCAGGGCGATACCCCCGCCGATGAAGGCACCCGCGAGCTGGACGTTGCCCATGATGCCGCCCCCCGGGGGCTGGGCAAGAAGCAGTTCAGAAAAGCTCATAATCCTTATCCTCTTGTCCTCGAAGTTCGCGGAAATGATTCTGAGATGACCTCACAGAGGCGAGCGGAGAACCGTTAGTGGGCCCCCTCCTCGTCCTGGCCGGCCGCGAATCCGAAGTACAGGATCGTCAGCAGCGCGAAGATCAGCGCCTGGAGCAGGCCGATGAACAGGTCGAACAGCTTCCATGCCGTGGTCGGTGCCCAATTCACGACGGCCGGCAGCAGCGCGATGACGCTGACCATCACGGTGCCCGCGAGGATGTTGCCGAACAGTCGCAGCGCGAGGGTTACCGGTTTGGTGAGTTCCTCGATGATGTTCAGCGGGAGCATCGCCGGGTACGGCTCTATGAAATGCCTGAAGTAATGCTTGCCCTTGACCCGGACTCCGGTCACATGCACAAGGATGATCACAAAGAAGGCGAGCGCGAAGGTGAGGTTCACGTCTGCTGTCGGTGGTCGGACGTACTCCTCCCACGCGTGTGGCAGGATCGCCATCCAGTTCGAGATCAAAATGAAGAAGAACAGCGCGATCGCCAACGGCACGACAAAGGGCGCGGTACGGATGCCGATGTTGCTCTCCACCTGGCGCTCGACCTGGTTGGTCACCGTCTCGAAGGTCAGCTGCAGGCCGCTGGGCACCTTGGAGGTCGACTTGGCCGCAAGGTAAAGGCCGAAGCCGAGGACGATCACCGCGGCGATCACCGTGGAGATCACGGTGTCGGCATTGATCGTCAGACCGAGCAAGTGCCACTCGAGGTGCTCACCGACCTTCACTTCGCCTTCCGCGGCCAGTACTAGTCCGTTCATACCGGGGCTCCCGGCTGGTCTTGGATTCCGGATTGGCCGTCGACCTTGGAGCGACGCAGCTCCTTGACCAGCGGAACTGATGCCATAAAGATCATCAATAGCTGAAGGGCGGCAAGCCCGGCGAACACCCCAAGGCCCTCCGGCTGCACCACCATTGCCAAACCGACAGCCAGCACGGTGATCAGCGCGAGCCGGGTGAGCACGGACACCGCGAAGCGTCGTTTACTCGGATCGCCACTGGCCGCAAAGCGAGCTGCGGAGCGTTGCACCAACCTCGTGTTGAGCAGTCCCAGCCCGAGCCCACCGCAGAAGAAAGCTGCCGCCAGCGGGTAACCCATCGGTGTAAGCACCGCGAAACTGACGACACCCAGGCACGCCGCAATGAGCGCGGCCCGGGGCAGATTGACGGCCGATCTGGTCGATGTGATCACATCAGTGGTCACGGGCCCTCCGATGGGCTGATACATGTAGACACCATGGGTGCGGCGCTTACTCCTTCAGGAACTTCGTGAACTTGGTGTAGATGAAGACGCTGGCACCGGCGATGCCGAGCACCAAACCAGCCAGGATGCACGCCGGAAAGGTGCCCATTATCTCGTCCACCAACCAGCCAAGGGCCAGTCCGGCTAGGAGGATCGCTGCGGTCGCGGCTCCGAGGCCGAGTAAAGTTGCGAGCTCCGGGCCGTTGCGTCGTTCCACGACCACCTACCCCAGCGCACATAACCTCAGCGGGCGCATGGCGTCACCCGCGCCATCGCTCAAAAGCACTCCTCGCAGTCCAGGGACAGCGCGCATGGCTACAAGTCATGATCATGACACTGTCGATGGGCCGGCCTGACCTCAAATCCCACGCCCAGGCGGGACGAACCAGACGTTATCACATGCCACGCTGCCCCCGTGCTCACCCCCAACGCTTCTAGCTGCGCTTCTGCTGGCGCGACTGTCGATGGATAGCGCGAGCGCAAAGGGAAAGTCAACGCGCGGGTAAGTGGGGAACCATCGAACCAAGCACGGCGATAAGCAGCCCGAGCATGATCGCCCATACCACGGCATAAACGTCGAACACGGTCAGCGCAACGGCACCGAAAGCGAGCAGGGCTGCCCAAAGGTAGATCAATAGCACGGCCCGGCGATGTGAATGTCCGATCTCGAGCAGCCGATGGTGCAGGTGCAGTTTGTCGGCGGCGAACGGGCTGCGGCCGGCGCGGGTACGGCGCACCACCGCGAGCAGCAGGTCCAGCAGCGGCACGAACAGCACCGCGGCCACCACCAGCAGCGGGGAGAACAGCGCCAGCACGTCGGTGGCACCGTAGCTGGTGAAATCAACCCGCCCTGACGCGCTGGTGGACGCGGCGGCCAGCATCAGACCGATGAGCATCGCCCCGGAATCCCCCATGAAGATCCGGGCCGGCTGGAAGTTGTGCGGCAGGAAACCCAGGCACGCGCCGGCGATCAGGGCAGCGATCAGCGTCGGCGGGTACGCCGACACGCTGCCACCGGACCTGTCGAGCAATTGCAGGGCGAACGCCCCGATGGCCACCGCGGCGATGAACCCGATTCCTGCGGCCAGCCCGTCGAGCCCGTCGATGAAGTTCATGGCGTTCATCAGCACGACCGCCAGCGCAACCGTGACCAGCACCGCCTGGTCCTGCCCCAAGACGAGTACCGAGCCGACCGAGTCGACATCACCGTTCCAGGGCACCCAGAAGATGAACCACTGCACGCCGAAGAGCACCAGCACCCCGGCGGCCGTGACCTGGCCGGCGAATTTGGTCAGCGAGTCCAGTTCGAACCTGTCGTCCAGCGCGCCGATCAGCATGATGATGCCGCCGGCGACCAGCACGCCCATGACGTCGCCGGAGAACTCGAACGACCTGCGCAGCACTGGTAGCTGGTGAGACAGCAGGACCCCACCGAGGATGCCGCCGTACATCGCCACCCCACCTAGCCGGGGGATGGGGGCGCGGTGTACGTCGCGCTCGCGGGGCATCGCCACCGCGCCGGTGCGCAGTGCAAGTTGCCGAACCAGGCCGGTGAGCAGGAAGGTCACCACCGCAGTGGTGAGACCGACCAGCAGGTACTCCCGCAGCGGCAGTCCGGATGCAACGGGCACGGGTCCCACGACAGGCAGGCTAGCCCGCGCCGCTTTTCCAGCGTTTTCTGGGGACAGACTGCAGTCTGCAGTAAAATTTACGGAATTACTGCAGTCTGTCCCCAGAACGCAGGTTCAGGCCGAGCACCTCGCTGAGCTCGACGACGGTCACGGCGCCTTCGCGGAGCACCACGGGCTCGTCGGCGGTGAGGTCGACGATCGTGGAGGCCAGCGGTTCGCCGGAGGTCCCGCCGTCGAGATACACCGGTACCCGCTCGGCGAGCTGCTCGCGGGCCTGCTCGACGGTGGTCGCAGGCGGTTGGCCAGAACGGTTCGCGCTCGACACCGCCATCGGACCCACGTCGCGGAGCAGCTCGAGGGCCACCGGATGCAGCGGCATCCGCAGCATGACGGTTCCCCGAGTATCGCCTAGATCCCATGCCAGTGATGACGCGTGCGGCAGTACCAGCGACAGTGCACCGGGCCAGAACGCCTCGATCAATTTGCGCGCCTGTGACGGTACGCCCAGCACCAAGCCGTCCACGGTTGACCAGGAACCCACCAGTACCGGGACCGGCATGTCGCGTCCCCGCCCCTTGGCGTCCAGCAACGCCTGTACCGCTGTCGAGGAAAAGGCGTCGCAACCCAGCCCGTAGACGGTGTCCGTCGGGAGCACCACGAGCTGGCCCGCGCGGACTGCACTGGCGGCCGCGGCCAGCCCGGCAGCACGGCTATCGGGCTGGGCGCAGTTGTAGACGTAGCTCACGAATCCGCAGACTACGGCCGCTGGCCGGTGCAGCATCCACGCCAGGGGATGTTTGACACCTTGGTGATCAGCAAGGCACCATCCGGGGGCCGGGGGGAGGGTCCTTTGTTTCGGAGGCTTATGTGCCCGCGCATCACCGTGTCATCGTGGTAGTCGCTGCAACCACTCTTGCCCTGCTCGGCCTTGCCGGCGGAGCCGTCGAGAAGACCGCGGCTGCCCAGCCCGGCAGTGTGCCCGAGCGCTACGTGGCGCTTGGCGACTCGTATGCGGCGGGGCCAGAGATCCCGGTGCAGCGATTCGATCCGATCGGCTGCCGTCGCTCCACCAATAACTACCCGTCGTTGCTCGCCGAGGCACTGAGCATCCGTGACTTCACTGACGTCAGCTGCAGCGGCGCGCAGACCGAGAACATGACGGACCCTCAACGCGTGCCCCTGGGCATCAATCCACCCCAGTTCGACGCCTTGGCACCGGACACGGACCTGGTCACGCTGACCATCAGCGGCAACGACATCGGGTTCAGTGACATTTTTGTCACCTGCGCCCGGCTCAGCTCCACCAACCCACTGGGCAATCCGTGTGAGCGGCAGGCCACCGCCGGCGGCACAGATATCTACGCGCAGCGCATCGTCACCGAAGCGCCGAACGTCGCCAGGGTGCTGGAGGGCATCCGGCAGCGCTCTCCGAGAGCGACCGTGCTGCTGGTGGGCTACCTGCGGATTGTGCCGCCTGAAGTCGGGTGCTATCCGGTCTTCCCCATCGCGCGCGGTGACGTGCCCTACCTGGACGGCATCCAGCGGCAGCTCAACGCCATGCTTGCCAATCAAGCTGGCGACCACGGCGCGGTATTCGTCGATTCCTACGCCGGCTCGCTGGGCCATGATGCCTGCAAGCTGCCCGGCGTGAAGTGGGTGGAGGGAATCACGCCCACCAGCCCAGCTGCCCCGGTGCACCCCAACGCCATCGGCATGCAAGCGGTGGCCGCCTTGGCCCTGGAGGCGCTCAGAGAGCGGGAGTCCACCGACGTGAGCGTAGTGGTGACCGTGCGGTGACGCGTCGCGTTGACAGCGCGTGATCAAAACGGCACGATCTGCGTCCGGTGGGGGTTCATTGGCTGGTGGGGGCTCATGTGGTTGTACATCGCCGTGCCGTGGTGGCCGCTGCGGGCGCCGCGCTCGCCATGGCCGGGCTTGCCGGCACGGGAGCGGGTCAGGCGGCGGCCGCAGCGCAGATCCCCGCCGTACCAAAGCACTACGTCGCGCTCGGTGACTCCTATGCAGCCGGTCCGGCGATCCCGGTGCAGCGAACCGATCCGATCGGCTGCGGGCGCTCCACTCGCAACTATCCAGCGCTGGTGGCAGAGGCCCTGGGCGTCACCGACTACACCGATATGAGTTGCAGCGGCGCGAGGACCGACCACATGACGGCCGCCCAGCAAGGACCGCTGACCGGTGGGGGCACGAACCCGCCACAGTTCGACGCACTGCGACCCGACACCGACCTGGTCACCGTGACTATCGGCGGCAGCGACTTCGGCCTCAGCGACATCTTCAACACCTGCTTCAGGCTCAGCAGCACCAACCCGCTGGGCGACCCGTGCCGGCAGCAGGCCACCGCTGGCGGCACTGATGCCTACCTGCAGCGCATCCCCGCTGTGGCGCCGAAGGTCGCCGCAGTGCTGACGGGCATCCGGCAACGCTCCCCGCAAGCGACCGTGATTCTGGTGAGCTACCTGCGGATCCTGCCACCTGCGGCCGGCTGCTACCCGATCTTCCCGATTGCCCGCGGCGACGTGTCCTATCTGGACAGCCTGGAACAGCAACTTACCGCCATGTTGGTCGATCAGGCCCGCAACCACGGGGTGGCATTCGTCGACTCCTACGCTGGTTCACCCAACCGCGACGTGTGCCAGCAGCCCGAAGTGAAGTGGGTGGAGGGCACCGCACCCACCAGCCCGGCTTATCCGATACACCCTAATGTCCGCGGCATGCACGCGGTTGCCTCCCTCACCCTGGACACGCTCAGGATCGGGGATTGAGGGGGACGGGTAGCGCGCGGCGCCGGGCAGTGGCGAACCGCGGCCGGCCGTTGAGGTCGACATGGCCGGTCACATCCGTGAGCACCCGCCGAGCGGCCAGCAACGCAGGGACGACTTCGGCGTGTGAGTCGTCGTGTTCGATGGCGATGCTGCCGCCCTCGCGCAGCAAGCGAGTTCCGGTGCGCACCACGTCAGGGATGACGGCCAGTCCGTCGTCACCGGCGAACACGGCGGTAGGTGGGTCGTGCAGGGCGACCTCGGGCGTTACCGCAGCGCTGCGCGGCACGTAGGGCGGATTGCACAGCACTAGATCGGCCATCCCGTCCAACGCTGCGAGCATTCCGGGCTCGGCGACGTCACCGGCGTACAGCACCACGGGGGTGTCCCCCGCCGCCGCCCTGGCGTCAGCGTTGTGCCGCGCCCAGCTCAGCGCCGCCGGATGAAGTTCCACGGCATGGACCTGCGCATCGGGCCTGGCGTGTGCCACCGCCAGGGCTAGGGCTCCAGAGCCCGTGCAGAGATCGACCACCAGCGGCCGCTGCACGTTCTCCAGCGCCGCCAGGCCCCAAGCCAGCAGCACTTCGGACTCCGGGCGTGGGATGAACACGCCGGGCCCCACTGCGACCTCGACGGCACCCAGGGCAGCGGTCCCGGTGAGATGTTGCAACGGCACCCGTGCGGCGCGTTGGTACACCAGCTCACGCAATGCATCAATCACCGGCGGATCCACCAGCGGAACCATCGACAGCCGCCCACGCTGCACGCCGAGCACG
>JALZCO010000283.1 GCA_030863015.1 Actinomycetota bacterium | reverse complement strand
ACCCCGAGAGCGGATCCGCCTGACGAGACCGGGGTTGTGAAGCCCGAGCCGCCTCACCCCCCGGGTACCGGCAGGAGACCTTCATCACTTGGCGGTGGGGGCGTCGTGGTCGTCGCGGTGGCCGGGGATGGCGGCGCGCCGTGGGAGCACTGATAGCGGGGCGCCGCCGGGTCGAAGCCCTCGATGCGCTCACATGTGGTGATCGATCCGTCGGCCTCGGCGACCGTCCAGCCCACCGGCGGGTCCCCGCGCAGACCCTGCTCTCCCTCAAGACCCCGACATTGAGTGGGCTCGACCAAGCACGGCGGGGACTGGCCAGACTCTCCCTGGTCACCCTGCGGTCCGCGCAGCGCCTCGGCGTTCGCCGCCAGGTAGGCCTGCACGGCGTCAGCAAGTTGTTGCGGTGTCGGCCCGGTGGGCGGCGGGGGCAACTTGGCCAGCTGTGCCGCGACCTCCGTCTGGATTTGCGCAGGGGTGGGGACCACGATCGACTCTCTGGCGATCTGAGCCGCGACCTGAGCGGTGGACGCTGCGCTGAGCACCTCGGAATCCGAGGCGGTCCCCGGTGCGGGAATCGTTACCGTTGCCAGACCGCGGCGCGCGAGTTCGGCATTTGCCACCATCCCAAGGTCGTAAGCACCCTGCGCAAGCCGCTGGATATCCTGCGATGCGGCCCGGAACTGGGCGGCGCGCACCTGGTCCTCAGCGGCGTTTTCGGCGATGCGGTGGTTCAGTAGCAACAGCGGAACGCCGATGAGCAAGGATGTGATCACCGAGGCCACCACCGCGCCCCGAAAGTAAGCGCGCCCTTCGCGGTGGATTTCCTGCCGGGCGACCTGCGGGGCGGCTCGAGCAGTTTGCGCGATAGAGTCCCGCAGTTGGTCCAATCCCTGAGTGAGATCATCCACGCTGGTCATGGGATTCTCTCATCTGGAGCACCTCGAGTCGTCCAACTCGAGCCTGCAGGTCTGCAATCGCGGACTGGATGAGAGTGACCGCGTCACTGGCCTGTTGCGCGATCACCATGGGCGTCGGCGGCACGAAATTGGGTCGACCTGTTTTGATGCGCTCGACGATCACCGGACCAACCACAGCCGTCACCACGATTCCGATCAGGGAGATGGCCGCGATAGTGATCGTCAGCCAAGCTGGCCCCCCAGCTTGCACAGTTCCTCCGTTCCGCCGCCCTGCGCTGGCTTATGCCAAGCGCAGGTGACGAGAGCGACTCATACCGGCCCCGGCGTACGCCGCCACTCCCCCAACCTGACAATCGAGCCGAATGGTGTACACCCGCAGCGGTACCAGGATTCTTTGATGCCCTGAACAGCTAAACCACCAAGCGCGTGGTTGGAACGTACTTGCGGGTCACGTGCTGTCGACGCGGGCAGCTACTAGCCCGAGAAGGCGGGAACTTTGCCGCCGTTCGTCGTTCCCTGATGCTTCGCTTCCCACGCTTGGACGACGTTGAGCGGCAGCCGGCCACGGTCACTGACATTGTGGCCATTCTGCTTGGCCCACTCGCGGATGGCCTTGAGCGTGTCGCGGTTGTAGCCGCTTCTTGCGACGCTCCCGTTGCCAGCCGTACGGCCACCCGAACGGTCAGCGCCACGAGTGCCTGGGCGCCGCCCACTGGTCTTACGGGCAGCAGCGACGTAACGCGCCAAGTTATCACGGAGCTTGGCGGCGTTGCCATCCGCCAGGTCGATCTCGTAGGTGACGCCCTCGAGGGCGAACTCGACTGTCGTAATGTCCTCAGCTTCCTCCCCAGTGAGGTCGTCGATGAGGGTGACGATGGTCTTCTGAGCCACGGGTACCAATTCTCCTTGCCGAGAGGAACGCGACGTAGGCGAAACTGCCGCGTTGTGAACGTTGATCGAGACAAGATACACACAATGCCGGTGATGTGAACACGCGGCATGCCGTAACGGCCGTTTCCCCACGTATGCCTGCGAACTCAACAACTACAGCTGTGGGCCAGCAGGGGGACAGCTCTGCCGATGAGTTCGCGAAAGGCAGAGCAGCAGCCGCGGAAACCAGCTGGGTTGACGGATGATCGAGGGTCAGCCGACGCGCCGTAGCCGCGCCACCTCCGCAAGCACGACACCGGCAGCAACGGATGCATTGAGCGACTCGACCGGCCCCGCCATGGGGATCGACACTGTAGCGTCGCACGTCTCGCGGACCAGGCGGGACAGTCCCCGTCCCTCCGATCCCAGAACCAGCGCCAGGGGTCCGGTGGCCCACGGAAACGAGTCCAGTGAGATCGAGCCGTTGGCGTCCAGCCCGACCACCATCAGGCCGGATGCGGCGCAGTCCTTCAGCGTGCGCACCAGATTGGTAGCCCGGGCCACCGGTAGGCGCGCAGCGGTTCCTGCCGAGGTGCGCCACGCCACCGCGGTCATCCCCGCCGAGCGCCGCTGTGGCACCAACAGTCCATGCGCACCGAATGCGGCCGCCGAACGGACCACGGCGCCCAAGTTGCGCGGGTCGGTGACGCCGTCCAGCGCGACGAGGAGCGGCGGCGTGCCCGATTCCAGCGCGGCGGCCAGCACGTCCTCAGGAAGGGCGTACTCGTACGGCAGCACCTGCAACGCCACGCCCTGGTGCAGCGCACCCCCGGCCAGCCGGTCGAGATCAGCTCTGGGCACCTCGAGAATGGACAGACCGGCGTCGGCGGCCAACCGTACGGACTCGCTGATCCGGTCGTCGGTGTCCAGCCCGATGGCGATGTGCAGTGCGGTGGCGGGTACTCCGGCGCGCAGGCATTCCAATACCGCGTTGCGCCCGAGCACGGTTTCCCCCGGCTCGGTGCCGGTTCGACGGCGGGCCCGGGCGGCCTGGTTAGCAGGCCCGGCACCCCGCTGGGCTGCTTGACCCTGGCTGGATTGACCCTGCGTTGATCGATTCTGGGCAGCGCGGCCTGAGCGTCGGGCTGGATGGCCGGTTCGCTGCTCGGCGGGCGGCGTGGCGCCGCGGCCACGCAACCCCTTGGGTTTTTGCCCGCCGGAGCCTACGACGGCGCCCTTTTTAGTGCCCGGCTTGCGCATCGCTCCCCGGCGTTGGGAATTGCCCGCCATGACCTCAGCTTCCCTTGACCGTCCACACTGGGCCATCGGGGGTGTCCTCGACGGCGATCCCGGCAGCCAGCAGCTGATCGCGCACCGCGTCAGCCGTGGTGTAGTCACGGCGCGCCCGCGCGTCGGCGCGCTCGGCGAGCAACCGGTTCACCAACACGGCCAGCGCAACCGCCGTGGCATCCGCGTCCGACGTCGAGCGCCACTGATCGGCCAGCGGGTCCATGCCCAGCACTGCGGCCATGGCCCGCACCGAACCGGTGGCCGCCACCGCCGCCGTGTGATCCCCCGCGTCCAGCGCGGCGTTGCCCTCGTGCACCGTGGTATGGATGGCGGCCAACGCTGCCGGAGTGCTGAGGTCATCGTCCATCGCCGCGGCGAAGTCAGCGCTCCAGGTCCCAGGCTCTGGCGCCCCACACCGCTCCCGGACCCGATGCACGAACGACTCGATCCGCCGGTAGGCGGCCACTGCCTCATCCAGCGCGCCGTCGGAGTACTCGATGGCAGACCGGTAATGCGCGCCGATCAGGTAATAGCGCAACTCCACAGCCCGGACCCGGCGCAGCATGGCCGGGACCGACAGCGTGTTGCCCAGCGATTTGGACATTTTCTCACCTGACAGCGTCACCCAGCCGTTGTGCAACCAGTACCGGGCGAACCCGTCACCGGCGGCCCGAGACTGCGCCCGCTCGTTCTCGTGATGCGGAAAGACCAGGTCCAGGCCACCGCCGTGGATATCGAACTCCGCGCCAAGGTACGTAGTGGCCATGGCGGAGCACTCCAGGTGCCACCCAGGACGGCCCGGCCCCCACGGCGTCGACCAGCACGGTTCGCCGGGCTTGGCTGCCTTCCACAATGAGAAGTCCCGGGGATCGCGCTTGCCCGATGCTGCGGATTCGCCTTGGCAGACCTCATCGAGACGTTGTCCGGACAGAACTCCGTAGTCGGCCATGCTGGCTACCGCGAAGTAGACATCTCCACCTGCGGCATAGGCGTACCCCCGGTCGATCAACCGTGCCATCAGCTCGATCATCTGGGGAACGTGGCCAGTGGCGCGCGGCAGTGCCGACGGCGGTAGGCAGCCTAGCGCGGTGTAAGCAGCCTCGAACACCCGTTCGTGCAGGTAAGCCCACTCCCACCACAGCCGGCCCGCCTCGGCGGACTTGACCAGGATCTTGTCGTCGATGTCGGTGACGTTGCGGACCAGAAGCACATCGTGGCCGGTGGCCATCAGCCAGCGACGCAGCACGTCGTAGTTCAACGCTGAACGCACGTGCCCGATGTGCGGGACACCCTGCACAGTGGCCCCACACACATAGATCGACGCCGTGCGGGGTCGCAGCGGGACGAACTCCCGCTTGCTACGCGTGGCGGTGTCATACAGGTGCAGGCTCACGAGGTGATGGTACGAGCAGCACGGTTGCCACCGCAGCGATGCCCTCGCCACGGCCGGTGAGACCGAGGCCGTCGGTGGTGGTGCCGGTGACCGAGATGGGGCCGCCCAATGCCTCGGACAGCACCCGCTGCGCCTCGGCGCGGCGGGTGCCCACTCGTGGTGCGTTCCCGATCACCTGCACGGCGCCGTTGCTGACGGTCCAGCCCCCGACAGCCAACATGCGACGTACTTCGGTGAGCAGTTCGGCGCCGTGCGCCCCGGCCCAACGTTGTTCCCCGGTGCCGAATACCGCACCCAGATCGCCCAGGCCGGAAGCGGACAGCGCAGCGTCGCACAACGCATGCGCGGCGACGTCGCCGTCGGAATGCCCGGCACAACCCGTTATTCCAGGCCAATGCAGCCCGGCGAGCCAGCACTCCCGGCCGGGTTGTACCCGGTGCACGTCGGTGCCGATCCCGACCCTCATACCCGACCGGCTGCTACCGCGCCGGCCACCGTCTCGGCGACCACGAGGTCGAATGGAGTAGTGATCTTGAAAGCATGCGGGTGACCAGGAAGTATGGTCACTGTCTCGCCCAGCTGCTCGACCAGACCGGCATCGTCAGTCACCGGGCCGGACGATCGCTGGTGCGCCCGACGCAGCACGTCCCCGGCGAATCCCTGCGGTGTCTGAACCACCCGCAAGGCCGTACGGTCCACTGTCGACACCACCCGACCCTCGGGGTCCACCTGCTTGATCGTGTCAACCACCGTCAGAGCCGGCACCACGGCCGGCTTCCCGGCCAGTACCGCCTGCACCACTGCCTGGATCAGGCCAACCGGCGTGAGGCAGCGGGCAGCGTCATGTACCAGCACCACTTCGGCGTCCGGCACGCTGTCCAGGGCCCGGCGCACCGAGTCGGACCGTTGCGCCCCACCGGTCACAATCCGCACCCGCCGCTGCGCATCGGC
>JALZCO010000256.1 GCA_030863015.1 Actinomycetota bacterium | reverse complement strand
CCGTACAGCTCGCCCTCGACGGTGAACCCGGGACGCAACCGGTGGGCGCGGTCGAGGTGCTCGAAGAAGGCCTGCACCTCGGGATCGTCTCGGTCCAACCCGATCAGATCGTCGTCCAGCCGACGTCGTTCCTGGGTCTTCGGCTGGTGACCCCATCGGCCGGGCTGCGATTCGTTATGCACCACCGGGTCACGATATCGCCGATTTGTCGCCCGCTGTGCGGTAACTTGCCGTTCGTGGGCCGTGGTGACGCGCTGGAGCTCACGGTGGCGGGC
This sequence comes from Actinomycetota bacterium, assembly GCA_030863015.1. Classification (GTDB taxonomy): domain Bacteria; phylum Actinomycetota; class Actinomycetes; order Mycobacteriales; family Pseudonocardiaceae. The sequence goes on along the minus strand of JALZCO010000256.1, from coordinate 2,948 downwards.
CCGGGCGGGGAGCGCACCGTGCGGGTATCCAATCCCGACAAGGTCTATTTCCCCGAGCGCGCCATCACCAAGCGGCAGGTCGTCGAGTACTATCTCGCGGTCTCCGATCCGCTGCTGCAGGTGCTGGCGCAGCGCCCGGTCACGCTGAAACGCTTTGTAGACGGGGTGACCGGGCAGGCCTTCTATGCCAAGCGGGTACCTCGGGGCGCTCCGGACTGGGTGGACTCGGTGGAGATCACCTTCCCGTCTGGACGCACTGCTCGCGAGGTGTGTCCCACCGAGCCAGCGGTGCTGGCCTGGGCGGCGAACCTGGGTACCTTCGACTTCCATCCATGGCCGGTACGGCGTCCATTGGTTGATCATCCAGATGAGCTGCGCGTGGACCTCGATCCGCAGCCGGGCACCGGCTTCGCCGACGCTGTTGTGGTAGCCGGCGTGCTGCGTGAGGTGCTGTCAGAGGCACAACTGGAGGGGTACCCGAAGACCTCGGGTGGACGCGGGATTCACGTCGCGGTCCGGATCCGCCCGCAGTGGTCGTTCGTGCAGGTACGACGGGCGGTGATCGCGCTGGCTCGAGAAGTGGCGCGGCGGATTCCGCACCGAGCCACTGTGTCGTGGTGGAAGGAGCAACGCGGCCAGCGAGTGTTCCTCGACTTCAATCAGGCCGCCCGGGACCGCACGATCGCCTCGGCGTGGTCGGTACGCGGAACTCCGCGCGCCACGGTGTCGATGCCGATGGCATGGGACGACTTGCCGCAGGTGCACCCCGACGACTTCGATGTGTTGACCGTGCCTGCGTTGCTCGCAGAGCGGGGCGACCCGCACGCCGGGCTGGACGGTGAGTGCTTCGGCTTGGAGACATTGCTGGAGTGGGCGGTGCGCGATGAGCGTGACCACGGCCTCGGTGATCTGCCCTACCCGCCGGAATATCCGAAAATGCCCGGCGAGCCGCTACGGGTGCAACCCTCCCGGGCTAAACGTCTGACAAGTGAAAACGTGTCCGATTAACTCAGTACGAGTTGGTGCCCGGTAATGGACTCGGGGCCCCGGACGACCTCATGGGCAGGTGGTGATTCCTCCTCACTCCCACCTCATCGGGGCCCCCGCTGAACCTCCCCTGGCGGGGGCCCGATTTCACCATTCTTTGGCAGATCTGGGCAAGGCTAAGGTGGGCATAGCGTGCCTTCTCTAGGTATCGACGCGTCCATCAGGAAGCGGATGGCAAGATCGACCATGCAGGGGCTGTGCGGCAATGCACCATGCGCTTGTCCTTGCCAGATCACCAGCGTGGCCGACGGCAGCAACTGCGCTGTACGCCGGGCGCCTTCGGCCGGGGTCACCGGGTCCCCGGCGGTCGCCACGACCAGCACGGGCGGCACCGGCCGGTCACCCGGCCCTACCGGTGGCGGCGAGGGCACCGGCCAGGCACTGCACAGCAGGAGTCGTTGCGCGAACAGCGGACCGAACAGCGGGAAACGCTGCCGCCACTGCGCCACCAGCTGCTGGGCCCGCTCGGGTGGTACCCGGGTTGGGGTGTCGTTGCAGTGGGTCGCCAGGGCGGGGTCGAAGCGGGCTGGCAGGCCCTGGGTCTTGGTCAACATCGGCTCCACGAGCGCGGCCAGCTGTACCCCATTGCCGTCCCGAGCCGTTGCCAGTGCGCTGGACAGCTGTGTCCAGCGCTGTGGGTCGCCCACCGTTTCGAGCACCGCATGGTAGGCAGTGCCCGCGGTGATCTGCTGCCAGTCGACCTGCAGCGTGGCCTGGCGCAACGCCTGAGCCAGGGCCGACAGGGCGGTGCGAGGGTCGGGTGCCAGCGGGCAATCTCGGGCCACGCAATCAGCAGCGAACGCGGTGTAACCCGCCTCCGCTGCCGCCAGCGTGGCCTCCGCTGCGGCGATGCCGTCGAGCGTGGGATCGACGGCACCGTCGAGCACTACCCGCCCGACCGAGTTGGGATAGCGGCCCAGGAAGTCGGTGATCGCCCGGGACGACTCGCCGTGCGAGACCACGTTGAGCACTGGCGCATTCAGACTGACCCGGAGCTGCTCGAGGTCGTCCGCGGTGCCCGTCGAGTTGATCGCCGTAAGGACCTCGCCGAGGTCCTGCACGCACGTCTGGATGGCGGCGCGAGTCATGTCCAGCAGCGAATCCAGCTGCCCGGGCGCGCTGACGTCGGGATCGATGCCGACGATTTGGCTCCGGATCGTCTTTGGTATGCAATCCAACGGTTCGCTCGGCCCGGTGCCGCGGCGAGCCAATCCGATCAGGGTAAAACGGTCGAGGAGGGCGGGCGGCAGCTGCTGAGCCAGCCGGACCGCCCGAACCGTACCGGGCTCCGCGGATGCCTCGCCCAGGACCACGAGCGGGGCCGGGCCGTCGCCGACCCGAGTCAGGTCCAGCTTGAGCGAATTCCCGAACGCTGGCCGCGACAGCGTGGCATCGACCCGAAGTTCGCTGCACTCCACCCGCCGTGGGCTCGGCATGCCTAACGCAGCGGCGATCCCGCTAGTGCAGTCTTGCCAAGACAGTGAATTGCGGTAGTAGTCGCCCGGGGCCGGCAGCGGCGGGGCGCTGGGCGGAACCTCCACGGGGCGTCGCGGTTGCAGGTTGGAATCCCGCACCGCTACCGCAGGCCGGTCGGATGGGCCTGCAGTGCACCCGCCCAGCGACAGCACCAGCAGCACCGCCAGCACTCGCAGGCACCGGGAGGTCGGGTGCAGGCGAACGGGCACGGACTCTCCTCGCATCCAGATCCAGCTTGTGGCGATGCTGGCAGTGCCGCGGTGAGCCTGCGGTGAGCATGCGAACGGGTTCACTCGCCGGTGCGGGTGTTCCAATCGACGAGCTGGACGATCACGCCGTTGGGATCCCTTACTTGAAACGCCCGCTCTCCCCACTTCTCGCTGGTCAGCGGCATGGTGATGGTGACGCCCTCGGCGCGCAGCCGG